>JAHFHD010000005.1:0-22621 GCA_023247075.1 Candidatus Omnitrophota bacterium
CTGCTCTTATTAATGAATGATGAAAAAAGAATTAAGATGGGACAAAACGCAAGACGGTTTGCCCTCGAAAAATACAGATGGGATCTGAATATCAGTGATTACATCAATTTTTACGATGCCGTGGTGGCAGGAAAGAGCCGCTTTGAATATCTTGAGTCCTCGACCGTTGAGACAAAAACTACTTGGTGATTTCATTTTGTGCGCTGCCAGCATTGCTCTATTAATGCTAGCAGCCGAAGTTCTCTTTCGCTTTTTTGATATAGGTTATGGGAGTGCTCCGCTTGAATCAGATCCCATTCTTCATCATCGGCATCCAAAAAATTACTCGTTTATCGTTTATGACCCAAATGGGGAATTCGGGGGTCATCGAGTAGTGTACGACGACGAAGGTTTTGTGAGAGACCCGGAGATTTCATCAGCACATGACAATGTTCCGTGTCAGTACCGAGTAGCATTATTGGGTGATTCGGCTACTGAGGCCATCCAAGTGCCATTTACCAAATCGTTCTTTGGGCGCATGTCCCGATCTGCCAAGTCTGGGGTCTGTATCAAAAATTACGGCGTCTCAACTTACAGTCCAATTATTTACTCTTTACAGTGGAATATGATCGCACGTTCTTATCACCCGACGCATGTGTTTGTATTGCTTCACGGGTCTGATTTTTGGGATGACATCTACTATTCGAAGAGCGCACGATATTCTGAGCAAGGAGAGTTAATAGCGATTACGGGTCCCGGGGATGACATGCTGAAAAAGATATTACGCAAGTCGTATCTATTAAGATTTTTTAGAAAAGCTCAGCTTAAAATTGAATGGATTCTAAACCGTTTTTTCAGGGAGAAAGAAATTGTGGAGCGTCATGCTGCTAAGGCGGCTGATATGCCACTTGATACAGCCCGACACCTTTTAGCTGTGGCGAGAAAGGTAAAGCGAACAGACGCAGAATTTGTCTTAATGCTTGTTCCGCCGCATCAGTTTCAAGGCAACTACCCTACGCCTGGAGAGGTGAGTTTTTCTGATATAGTGCGCAAATGGGCTAAAACACATGACATCCGTTATATTGACCTTGACGAGCCATTTAGCCGTGCTGCGCAAAAAGGGAAAATTTTTTTTGAAATAGATATTCACTTCAATGAGCGCGGGCATCAAATTGTTTACGAAGCGATTAAAGCAGAATTTCCAGAATTATTTATGAATTAATCAAGAACGAGGCATCTGCTGCCTGTACGAATGCGTGACTCATATGGTTTCGATACGCTTCCAAAGTCTGAATGAGGCATTTTGATAAATCAGCTCGTAGTCTCGGTTCGATGGAGCGAAACGTTTTAATAGAGAGTCGTTTGTCAGAACGATGAGATCAAGACGGTAGTTCACTTCATCAACATGAAGCTCTTGGAAGTTCTTTAAAAGACGTTTTTGTTCGCTGATCGGCAAACTAAGCATCCAGTCGTCCCATCTGCCGCCCATTTTATTTATTATTCCTCTTGCTCCTTCATCATAGTCATCAGGCGGTGCAATGCTATATCCTTGAGTCACTACATATTTCGTTGCGCCCAGCCAAAACGCGTTGATGTAGACGGTTTTGATAAAATCAAGGTAATCCTTGTCTTCGATGCCCACCGTTTTACTCAAAGTTGCGAGTCGGCGCTCCAACTCACCGTCAGGCAAAGTTGAAGAAACTGCAGATGCGAGAAATGAATTTCCGTTCGTGAATGTTGTCCACCAAATATGGGTTTGTAAGTCAAACGTACCAAGCACTCGGTGTCCTTCGTGAGCGAGTGGTTGAAGGTGTCGGACAAGGTTGACAAAGTCTTCTCGATAATGCGGCAATTTGACAAACTTCTGCAAATGGAACTGATGCGTGAACTTATTGGCGTGCACATAGGCAGATCGAAAGACAGAAATAAGGCTTAAGGCCATTGTTCCAAATACCAATGCGAAGCCAAGCCGCCTTTTGACCCCGATTTCCATTGGGCAATGGGCTTTTAATAAAAGGGCAGCCGCGGAAAAGCTGCAGAAGAGATAAACATAAATGATAAATGAAAACAACCGGATAAGTCTAGATTCGAAGTGGTAAATTTGGATTCCTTTCTTAAGAATGGCTGTTGAAATAGGCAGGGCAAAACAGGTGCCAATTACGATCAAGCTTAAGATGAGCACTTTTTTTTGAAATATGATGGTAGGCGCACCATCCATAAATTTTCTTGTCACAGATGCCAAGAAAAAACCAAAAGTGGGGACAACCAAAGCCATCAAATACGGTTTTTTGCCAGGAAGAAATAATATCTGCTTAATTGGATAAACCCCCAGTCTTACGGGCACATCTGGATGCTCAAGGATGCGCTGAAGGATAAATGGTATAGCACACACTAAGAAACTAACGATAAAGAGTGGGATTCCGGTCCCTAAGTTCAATCTATGCGGGGAGCGGTGAACGCTCGCTGGCCCCAAGAGTAAAATCAAGGTTCCAATGACGAACGCCAGTGTTGATGCGAGGTAAATATCGCTTTGCAGCATTAAGGCAAGGCTGATGCCGAGGAAAAGCCAGAGTCTCCCTTCCTTCTTTTTTTGGGCGTAGGTGCTCCCGTGAACAAATAATGCGATGGTTACAGAAGCGCACAGAAAAAAGAATGGTTCTGTCAGGAGAGGCCGGGGAATGCGCCAGAAAAGGTAGGACTCGCTTAAGACAACGAAAACAAAAAAAGTAGCGAGCATCACTGACAATAAGATCCACAACACGATCTTCTGACGGTTTTGAAATAGTTTTAGAGGTTTCAGTAAGAATACAAACGTAGTAACTGCCAAACCGCCGCCCAAAATAATCCACGGATCCGGTGTTAAATGAAAGATCCACAGGGGTGCTTTGAGACACCGGAGTCCACCTGTGAGCATCAACAGGCTCGCGCATGATGCAAGCGCGGCGGAGAGACCAAGCGTTCTCAGAAAAATAGCAAGCGCGACGTAATAATAAAAGGCGGCAATTATATCTCCAACGACGAATCCGAAGGCGCCAAAGAGACCAAGTCCAAGAGCATGGGGCAGGAGCGGAGCGATTGGAAACGAAAGGACTCCTGTGTTTAATGCTTCGTATGTTGCAGTTTCACGGCAATGAAATTGCGACAATGATTTGATGTACGGATAATATTCAAGATCGCCAGAACCCCCAATCGCACGGTGTATGGCTGCCACAGAGAGGGGATGGTGAGAATATTTTAAGAGATAGACTGTCCAAAAGCTGATTGCCGCGAGGAAGATACAGACGAGAAATAAACGGTGAGATTTTTCCCGAGGCCAGAGCGCCTCCAGAAAGAAAGAAGTGAGCGAAAATTCAGAATTTTGGGCTAGCGGATGAATCACGCCGTGAGCGCTTTCGGACACAGGCTTCCCCGAAACTTTTTGAACCCTCATTCTCCTTTTCGTCCCACCATGAGCAGAGAGGTTCCAACGAAAGGTTTCCGGAACAGCTGCATTTCAACGCCCATGCAGATTCGCATCACACGATTGACCAAGTCACTTGGCGGTTTAAATCCGAATCTCACGACATCGTGATCCGAATGCCTCTTAAACCACATCAGCAGTGAACGAAGCGTCAAAAGTGGCAGCATTGAGAACCCCCAATAACGCATATCTAAAATTTGAAATTTGAAATCTTTAAATTCTGCCGAAAGCGTTTTTTTATCGTACCTCCGTACGTGACCCACTTTGTAATCGTAAACGCTGTAAAACATTTGAAGCGCAGGCACATTCAGCATGAGGATGCCTTCCGGTTTCAGATGGTACAACGCTGCTGCTAGGAAGCCCGCGGTTTCAGAGATATGTTCCAGAACATCGTAAAGAATGACAACGTCGTAAAATTCCATCAGTGGTTTATTTCTGTCAAATATGTTGTAATACATGGTTCGTCCGCGGGCTTGTGGTGCTGACGAAAGCGCCTTCAGATTCAAATCGGTTCCATCAATTGTCCAATTTAAAACATCTTCAAGCTTTGTTCGTAAGATTCCATTACCACATCCGATTTCAAGTGCTTTTAACGTAACATCCATCGGAATCCTCAAGTCCCTCATCTGCGCTAACATCGCCCCAAAACGCCACTCGAGCCAAAAATGTGGTGACTGAATAATTTCATACCATTCATCCACAAACGTGAATGGTTTCAGTGGAGACATCATCAGAACACGATTCGCGTTAGTTATCGTTTCTATTTTTTCGCATGCCTTCAGATTTTCCGTTTTCATCTGCTTAGATGTTCGGGTGTACATTTTCTCTGCCAACCACTTCCTGAATGAGGTAGGAGGGACGACCTTTGACCTCAAGATAAAGCCGGCCCACATAAGCGCTCAAGATGTACGTGCACGAAATTTGAACAAAACCTCCGAGCGCAATAAAGGTAAGCAGCAGCAGAAACCACAACGGCGTTCTATCGTCAGCAGCTAAATAGGATCCCAACTGACAGAAAATAAACGTTACAAGAATCATCAGCAATGCGAGATAGATGAAACTAAATAATTGGGAGATTTGTAGTGGGCGAATGCTTGCCGAAGCCAAACCATCAGTGGCTAGATAATACAGGTTGGACAACTTATATTTTGAAAATCCAGCGGCGCGGGATAAGCGTTCGTAATAAATTCCCGTTTGCCGGAATCCAATCCAAGCGCGTAACACGCGAGGGTAGCGCAGTTTTTCCGGCAGGGAGCGCATGGCAAGAACAGATCTTCGATCCATTAAGCAAAAATCACCGCTGTCTAATGGTATGTTGATCTCAGAGAAAAATGACAGAACACGATAAAACAGCCAATAAGCACCTACCTTAAAAAGACTTTCTTTACGTTTCTGTCGAATCCCATAGACGACATCAAAACCCTCACGCCATTTTGACAGCATTTGGATCATGAGTTCAGGCGGGTCTTGCAAGTCTGCATCAATGCAGCCGATGACATCAGCATCTGTATTTGCAAATCCCGCACTGATGGCGCATTGGTGTCCAAATTTTCGGGACAGCCGGTACAAAACAGCACAGGATCCCCGCTCAATATACTGAGACACTAACTCAGCTGATCGATCGTTACTTCCGTCATCCACAATAATATATCGAACACTTTTAATGCGGTGTTCTGCTTGGGCTGAGATAGAAAATACTTGATCGAGCCGCCTAAACAATAAATCGAGGACAAGCTCTTCATTGTGGACAGGGACCACAATATCGAGGGAAACAAACCGTGTTGCCCGATCTTGTATGGTTTGAAATTCAAGCTGCTGGCTAAGCTGCTGGTTCATGGCAATACGTTTAAGTTTCTATCCTTGCCTCACAGAGGATTTCCTAAATATAAATATTTTATTATAGCATGAGTTGCATTGACAAGCACAAAGATGAATATCTGGAGGGGGCGCTTGATTCAGTCACCCTTTAGTTAATCACTTCTAGACTGTCCGCTAACTTCGTCATAGAATATCACATCTAAGCGAGTCAATTAAATTTCAGGATCAACGGCACGAAGAGACCATGAAAATGCTAACTCGTTACGCACAATTGGGTGGTAAGTATTTTTCGGATTCCCAACCGCTCGCGCTGATTTATTTCGTTACTAAGAGTTGCAACTGCTCGTGTTCTCATTGTTTTTACTGGGAAAGCTTAAACAAACCAAGACCTAAAGAGTTGACACTTGAAGAGATTGGCAAGATTGCGACTCGTTTGGGGAAGTTGCTTTACCTTCGGATGTCAGGAGGAGAGCCTTTTGTCCGAAAGGATTTATTTGAAATCGTAAGTCTCTTCGCTGAAAAATGTTGCCCTTCTTACATTGGCATCCCAACCAATGGCTATTTTACCGATCGAGTTCTGCAGTTTGCCGAAAAGGCGAGTTTGCTTAAAACGCGCCTTGAGATTGGAATCTCGCTTGACGATTTAGGAGAGCGCCACGACAAGATACGCGGCTTTAAAAATCTCTTTAACACTGCCGTGGATACTTTTCGGAAACTAAAAAAAATGAAACCGCCAAACCTTAGAGTTGGATTCATTGCCACTGCCATGAAAAGCAATCAACCACGACTGCTTGAACTTTTCAGTTATCTTAAAAGTCTAGAACCCGATTCAATTGCCTGCAACATGATTCGTGATGATGTTTTAGTGAAGGAAGAAAAAGAAATTGATGTGTCGATCAGTCAACAATTCGCTCACCTGTGCGATGATTATAATGATCGGAAATTGAACAAAAAACTCGACTTCTTTCAAAAACTAAGACAAGCGAAAACGCTTTATGCACATCAGATTCGCAAAGAAACGATTGAAACAAACCAGTTTCAAATTCCATGTGTCGCTGGCAATAAGATTGTGGTGATGTACGCAGAAGGCGAAATTCATCCTTGTGAAACCTTGGGATATGAAATCGGCAATATTCGTGATTACAACTATGACATGAACCAGATTCTTCAAACGGAGCGGGCAAAGCACATTCGCGAGAAGATCATTAAGGAAAACTGCTTTTGCACACACGAGTGTTTTACATCAGCCAGTATTGTGTTTAGCAAGAAACAAATTGGCAAAGTGGTGAAAGATGCTCTCTTTCAGCACCTATGAGTCAAACAGAAGAGCGCACTCCTGAAATCAGTCTTGTTATTCCTGCCTTCAATGCTTCTGCTCATATTGTAGAGTGTTTGGATCACGTGTTCGCGTCCAAATTTAAGAAATTTGAAACAATTCTGGTGGACGATTGTTCTACCGATGATACTTTGGTAAAGGTGAGGGGTTATCCTTGCCGAACCCTAAAAAATGAAACTCATGGTGGCGCGGCCCATTCACGCAACCGCGGAATAACAGCAGCGCAAACTGATTTGATTTTATTGATTGACTCAGATGTGCTCATCCCTCCTGATTTCATCAGCCGCGTCCGAAACTATTTTGTGGATCGTCCCGATATATCTATTCTCCAAGCGTGCTATGACCACAAACCTTATTATCAGAATTTATTGAGTCAATACAAACATTACGTTTTTTCCTTTCGCGGAGCTCACCCCGGAGGGACTTACGTCAGCTATGTTCACACGGCGTGTGTCGCCATAAGGAGGGAGATTAGCAACCAGATTCGTTTCAACGAGAATTTATCAAGGCGCGAAGATATTGATTTTGGTCTGAGGTGCAGCGAGAATGGTTTCCGAATCTGTGCCGATCCATCTCTTGTTGTTAGACACAAGAAACGCTACACGTTTGCTTCTTACTCAAAGTATCAATTTAAAGCGGCCAAAGAGTTGATGATTCAACAGTTGGTCCTTAAAAACAAAAATTTCACCCAAGAACTAAGTTTGAAAAAGCAACCCTTTTATAAAAAAGCATGGCTGTTGAGGCCGGTGCTTTGTGTCCTTGCAGTGTTGTCCCTTATTCTGTTTGGTTTGACGAAAAATGTGTTCTGGGGTTTTTTATTCATTCTTGTTACGATTTCCTCTTTCTTATTGGAGTATCAGTTTCGCTGGTATCTTTTACGTGTTGCTCCACTATCGGTATCTTTGGGCGCGTGGCCACTTTACTTTTATGACGGTTTCCTGTTGGGCCTCGGCGGCGTTATCGGAACCTTGCAGGCGCTTTTCCGAAAGACTTCAACCTATGGCAACCATTCAAACGAATAAAGCGATGTGGAGTGTACGTATGATTGGAAAGATCTAGGAACGTTTGGTCATCGTCGTTGGGTTCTTCCAAAATATAATAGTACAGCTTGATTTTGCCTCGCATCATTTTTTTCTTCCTACTTGACCGATACTAGCACGAGCCAAGAGTTGTGATAGGCCTATTCCGGCAAACACAGCAAGCATGGGGTCAAGAAATGAGCGATGACTTGAATGTGCAAAAAAAACAAAGGAAAAAATGGCTTGTGACACACAAAGAAGGATAAAAATTTGGAAAAATGGTGTCCGCCGAGTTTTATGAAAGCTAAAAATAGAAAGGAGCGTCAGCGTCCAATAAGATAAAAAATAAGCGATGTTTTCCCACCACTCTTTGAGTGGCGAAAGCACGCCTAAAAAGTTGACCGCCGTTTTATAAATCCCGCGCTTTAAGGTTTCAAGCTTGTGACCTAAAATATAAGCAAGAGCCATTTCTTTAAATTTTTGACTTTGCACCAATTCATTTTTCCCTGCAATTCGCATTTGATCAAGCGTGCCGCTGTTTTTTAAATCGAACACCAGTTGCTGTGTGCTTTTGTCTATGCTTCCTTTGTAAGGATAGAAGAGAAAGGTGGACTTGTTGTGCGCAATCAAAAGTGATGGTCCAGTCATGCTGGTCAACGTAAATGCCCCCAGCCGAATTTTATTTCGAATCAACCAAGGACTTAGGCAGAGCGTGAAGGTGCATATTAATATGCAAAAGCCAAGAGCTGCTTTCTTGAATGTTTGGCGAAGCGTCCAGAAAATCCAAATGGCTAGGAACATCGTATGCACCAAATGCGAGGCGCGCGTGAGCGTCGCAAGACCCAGAAAAAAGCCCGCCCAAGCGAAATGGCCCGCCTTTTTTGTTCTGTAAGCCAGTAAAAGATACCAAACGGAGGCAAGCGACACACAATTATAAAGCGCGTTTTCCTGAAGCTGAGTGTCATGGAAAACGGAGTAAGGGTAGAAGGCACACAAAATAGCAGCAAGAAGTGCACCTTTTGCGGTGGATAACGTCCGAGAGATTAGGTACACAAGCCATACTGTGATCGTCGAAATAGCGGCTTGAAGAATGATAAACAAAGGGGCGGAAAATTCAGTGAGTGCGCCGATTGCCGCAATCAAAAGAGGATAAAGCGGTGTTCGTATGGCATACAACTTGTCGGCAAGATAAAAGGTTTGATCGCCAGGACTCAAGTAATAACTTCCGCTTGTTACAAAATTGCGGGCAATTTTGTAATAAAAGTCGTACCCCGTTTCCCAATAGTTATGGTTTTCAATGAGCATGATTCGAATCAGCGATTTCAGGATAAAAGAAATGATGAGTACGAGACCAATTTCATAACGGGTTGATAGGATGCCCGATTGGGCCGCAAATGGGGATTTTTTCATGGGAGCGGTAGTTTGTGTGTGTAAAAAAAGTGCAAAATAGTTTTTTTCAACTCTTAGATGCCAAAACTTTTGCTGAATCCACAGGATCAGCGATATGATTCTGAACTGAACAGTTTGAAATATCTTCAAAAATGCACATGTGTTCTTGAAGCGCTTTCTCCTTGGTAAAGCGCTCTTCAAAACACATCCGCGCGCGCTTTTGCATGGTGTTCAGAAGGTCTTTGTTGTGGTGCAGCTTTAGGACAGCTTGAACGATTTGTTCTGGGCGAAGCGGTTCCACACAGATGCCGCATTGGCAGACATCGATAAGTTCTGCCACCTCAGTTTTTTTTGGAACTACTGCCAACACAGCCAAACCGCTTGCAAGCGTTGAGTAAAACTTGCTGGGAACACACAATCCTTCGGTACGCGGTTTCATGGTTACCAAGCCAATGTCGCCCGCTGTCAAAACAAACCGGGAATACTCTCGAGGTTGGTAGGGGAGAAAGATGATATTTTCTAAGTGATTTTTTTCTTTTAAGGCCGTCAAATGTTTTTGCTGGCCTCCTCCACCCACAAAGAGAAATAGAATATCTTTTTCGGTTGCCAAAATCCTTGCGGCTTCAAATACGCTGACAAGGTCATGTGCCAAACCCATATTGCCTGCGTACAACACAACAGTTTTTTTGAGGAGGTGATGCTCCCTTGCGAACCAATTGTCTTCTTTTGCCAAAGGTTGAATGAGTTCTTCGTCCTCCCAATTTTGGATGACCTCTATTCTCTGCTCGGCATTACCATTCTGTTTCTCACGTTCTAAGAGCCGTTGCTTCATAAAATTGCCAACGGTGATGACCCTTTCTGCTTTGGAAATGCATATTCGATTCATCTGATTCCAGAGGTGTTCCAGCACACCACCGCGCTTGAGATAACCCAACTCGACAGCGATTTCTGGGTAAAGGTCTGCGATATGTAGGATGAACTTTTGTCCTCGAATTTTATTTAACAACCAGCCAATCAAGCACAGAAATGGGGGGTCGGAACCGACAAGCAGTAGTTCATCCTTGTTTCTTTTCATGAGCTGAATAAGCGCAGAGGCGAAAAAATCAATTGAAGTAAGGATTCGGCCTGATCTGCTGTTTTTGTTTAGTTTTAATATTCCAAACCGGTAAATCATCAGGTGGGCGCGGGTTTCTATTTTGGGAACGTTTAAAAAATCAGAGTACGTTGGGATGCCCGTAAACACGGTGACCTCAAATTTTTTTTTGGATAGTCCGTCTGCAAGCTCTGCGAGTCGGAGAGCAGAGCCAGCCATTTCAGGATAGAAATGTTGTAAGACAAAAACAATATTTGTTCTCGCAGTTTCTTTCCCTTTTGATTTGAGCGCAGGTGGGTAGGTGAGGGGTTGGGTTTCCATTTATTTTATTTAGTAACTGTGGAGAATTCAGGGTGTCCAATCAGTTCGCTGAAAATATCATCCAAGCTTTTGGTCATTTGCCACGCGGGATAGTCTCGTTTGAACTTATTCATATTGGTTATGTAGCAAATGTGGTCACCAATTCTAGGTTCTGGGACATACTCCGTTTTAAGTGAGAATCCAGTGACATCTTCAAATCGTTCAATTGCTTCAAGAATTGAAACACTGTTCCGCCGACCTCCGCCCAAATTGTAAATGGCAGCGGTTTTCGGGCGCTCGTAAATTGCTTGGAAAAGGGCACACACATCAGAAGCGTGAATGTTATCGCGCACCTGTTTGCCTTTATATCCAAAGATTTTGTACGTTCGCTTTTCTTTGAAACATCTGGCCAAATAAGCTAAAAAACCATGCAGTTCTGCTCCTGAGTGACTTGATCCCGTCAGACAGCCTCCGCGCAGACAAACAGTGGGCATTTTGAAATATCTCCCATATTCTTGAACCAATAGGTCAGCAGAAGCCTTTGACGCACCAAATAAACTGTGTAGACAATTGTCAATTCGGCATGTTTCATTGATTCCATCATAATCTTCTTTACGCGCATAGTCATATCTAGAATTTAATTCGGCAACGGGTACCTCGTTTGGAGCATCTCCATAAACTTTATTTGTGCTCATAAAAATAAAGGGGCTTTCCTTGCAGCAATGGCGCGCCGCTTCGAGTAAATGAAGCGTCCCAACAGCGTTGACTTCAAAATCATCCAAAGGTCGCTTGGCCGCAAGATCATGAGATGGCTGGGCAGCAGCATGAATCAAAAGATCCGGTTTAACAGTCTTGACCAAATCAAAGATTTTTTTGCGGTTCCGGATGTCTACGTCAAAGTGTTTAAAGTGCCGCGTTTCTTTGATTAACAACTGAAGATTCCACAGGGTATCGCCGTCTTCGCCAAACCAATCACGTCTCATGTTGTTGTCGACACCGTAAACGTGCGAGCCCCGCTCATCAAAAAACCGAACTGCTTCAGACCCTATTAGGCCGCTGCTTCCTGTGATGAAAACTTTCGTTCTTCGTTTCATTTATGATTGAGCGGCCAAAATGTCAGCGTGCGTTACGGATGACGGTGTGAATGTTGTAGAAGGATTTTCAAACCAAAAGTTTCCAAGCGCAAGATAATCCATGCGGCTTCTAGAAAAGCAGTTGAGCGCGTTTTCAGGCGTACATACAATCGGCTCATTCTCGTTGAACGAGGTGTTCAGAATAATCGGAACACCGGTTAGTTTGCCAAACGCATGAATCAATGCCCAGTATTTTGGATTTACCTCGCGATTTACCGTATGGACTCTAGCAGTTCCATCAAAATGGGTGACACTTGGAATCGCCTTGCGCTTTTCTAACTTTACCTTCATCACCTGTGTCATAAAGGGATTCGTTATTGTGGGTTCAAAGAAGTGATGCGCCTCTTCTTCAAGAACTGAGGGAGCAAATGGACGAAACTCTTCTCTGTGTTTGATGCGCTCGTTCAGAATTGCTTTCATCTCAGCACGGCGCGGGTCAGCAAGCAAACTTCGGTTTCCAAGCGCACGAGGTCCAAATTCCATTTGGCCTTGAAACCAACCGACAATTTTTCCATCGGCGAGCGCTTGGGCGGCGCGTGTCACAATTTCCTCATCTCCTAACTCTTCATAATGTAACTTCTCTTGAGTCAGCGTTTTTTTTATCTGCGCCATATTAAACTCAGGGCCGAAATAAGTGTGACGCATCTGAAATCGGCGTGGATTTTTAAAAAGCACGTGCTCTGTATATAAGGCGCTGCCCAGAGCTGTTCCCGCGTCTCCTGCCGCCGGCTGCACAAAGACATTCTTAAATGGTGTGCGTTCAAAAATTTTTCCGTTTGCAGCACTATTTAAAGCGCACCCACCCGCAAGACACAAATCTTTCTTTTTAGTTTTTACATATAATTGATTGAGCAAACCGAAATAAATTTCTTCAAATGTATGCTGTAAACTTGCAGCCAAATCTCGATCCCGGTCAGTCAGAGGTGACTCGGGGTGACGCGGAGAACCAAGCAATTCGATTAGTTTTTGTGAATAGCAAGGGCTTTGATATGGGTAGCCTTCCTCCCAATTCATTTCAACACCAGTTGAATGATGGGTAAAATAGCTTAAATTTAGTTGAACGTTGAAATTTGCACCACACGTAATGATTTCTTGAAATTGTGAAACGTAGCTCGGTTTTCCATATGCAGCAAGTCCCATCACTTTGTATTCATCACCGTAGTTTAGGAAACCCAAGTATTGCGTGATTGCGGTGTAGAAAATCCCAATTGAATGTGGAAATTTTACCTGCCCCAAAACCTTCATGGAAGTCCCTTTTCCAACACCCCATTTGGTGCTGACAAAGTCACCGAATCCATCAATTGACAAAATAGCGGCTTCTTCAAATGGGGAAGGGAAGAAACAGCTTGCCATATGTGCCAAGTGGTGCTCGACCTGATAAATTTTCACTTTTAGAGATTGGTTTTGAAATATTGTTCGTTCTAGCTCGTCATGTATGCTCGTGATTTTCAGCGCGTTTGCAAGGCGGTTTTTAATCTGAGCGGAAAGTTTTCTCGCGTTTTTCGAAACATAAACCATTTTTTGAATCAGATTGGCTTTTGGATTTCGGGAGATTGTGATGGCGTCAATTTCATCAAGCGTTAAACCAGTTTGATTGAGGCACATTTGAATCGCGAGGCGCGGGAAACCAGCACAATGCTTGATGCGCCTGAGTCGTTCTTCTTCGCAGGCTGCCGTCAAGACACCATCTTGCGTGATGCAAGCAGCCGCGTCTCCGTGATAAGCGTTAATTCCAAGAATATTCATTTGTCAATTTTTCTCAATACAATGGTCTCCAATGGATGATGCGTGGTAAGGTTACTTGGGTGTTTCAGAAAAAGCGGCTTGCAAGGATGTGGTGCTCGATTCATAAATAACCCAATTCAAGCAGAAGCTCGCTTGCGATTTGATCGGTTGCTTCCTTGTGCTCTGGGCGATACACCTGTTTCCAATGCCCGACTTTACCCAATCGAAATGTAGGCGACTTTTTCGGATCGGTTCCCGTTTCTAGTAGTTCTCCAAAAGCTTCGTTTGAGAGCGGCTGATCGATCACACCCAAATAACGGAGCATCGATTCAAAGGTATTTTTTTGAACGTTTTTCGATTTAGGGACTTGGCTGCTAGCCAAATCGCTGTAGCGGACGGAACATGTGTTTGGGTCATTACGCCACCCTATGAAATGGCGGTACATCGCGTTTACATCTGGGAGACAATCGGGCGACAACAAGTTTGTTTTAGTCGCTTTTCCAATCGTAAATCCTCGGATGCAGTGCATCAGGCGTTCTGAATCATTTCGCAGGCTATTAAGAAAATCAAAGTAGGGCGCGGGCGGCGGGTGCGGAGGGTTTTTCATAATGAACTGGCATAACGATACGGTATAGTCTCGCGGGTCGCGGAAGATGAAAAATCGTTTAATCTCATGTTCATCAAGCCAAGAAGCGATTTCCGGAAAGTACGGCAAATGCCAACTGTAAACAGAGCCTGGTTTTAAATTACGCAGCTGAGATTTTCCAGCGGCGAGCAAAGCATCGCAGCTATTAACACCCTGTATGCCAGACGGTAGATGGAGTCGGGAGCAGGTTTTTGGAAGCGAAAGTAAAATAGACCGTAATAGATGCGTCCCATTTTTCGGAATACTGATGACTAAAATGGGGTGAGTAGGGGGTGAGACCTCAGTCCTCACGAACACATGGTGGGATCGATATAGCATCCATTCTAAATCGATGAACGCATCTTTTAATTGCCTTGATATCAGTTTGCGCATCCATACGGGGGAGACTCGGCGGAGCACCGCTATGGTTCTCGCAATCTTGTTCTTAAGCGTGTTGAGATTTTGATTTAAAGTTTGCACATTGGTAAAAATGTCTATCGCATAGTTAAATGATTAACGACAAAGAAGAAGCCCTTCACGAGAGAAGCGTTCAAATAACTGTTCGTAAAAACGTATTAATTTCAGCTCAGTTTGCTCTATCGAAAGGTGAGTGGTCACATGCCTGCGTCCTGCCCGGCCCATCTCAAACATCTTTTGTGGCTTCGTGATCAAATCAATAATTGCGCCACTCAAAGCCAGAGGATCATTGGGAGGAACCCAAAGCCCTGTTTTTTCGTTGATCACAATTTCTTTTTGTCCGCCGTCGTTTGCAACGATGACTGGTAGCCCAGCTGCCATCGCTTCGAGAACTGAGATTCCTTGCGCTTCGTCGCGAGAAGGATGGAGAAATAAATCGTAATTTTGGAGAAGCTCATAAATTTGTGAGACCGGATGAAACCCCAAAAACCGCACTGTTTGGGCTGACAGACCAAGTTTGTTTCTTAAATTATGCAGGAAAACAGTGTAATTGGGGTAACTCGCATCTCCGATAAAATCCAACGTCACTTGATGCCCTTTTTCAATGACGTCCCGCACAGCGTGCAGCACGGTGCTCTGCCCTTTTTCGGGGGCAAGACGCGCCACTTGCACCAGTTTAACGGGATTGTGTGGAACAAATGCATCGGTCAAATCATATTTTTTCTCTGGTATCTGCTCGGGATCTACACCAATTGGAATGACGGCGATGTCAATGTTGGGGGTTAAACTGAGTTCAGTGCGCAATTCTTCTGCCAGGAAATGGGTCACAGAGATAATGCTGCGCGCTTGCAGTACGGTCCAACGATGAAGGAATCGCTGCACCATTTTTATAACCGGGTTATTGTTATAAATTTTCTGTGGTATTCCCAAGTATAAAACAAGAGGCGTTCGAGACAGCACGGAGGCTACGGCACACAGGAATCTTCCAGCCAGCATGTTACAAGCGTGAATCACGTCTGGTTTTTCCAATTTGACGATTTTCGCGAGACGCAAAGCACGGAAGATTTGGAATGTTCGTACCAGTGGGAGCGTATACACACGAATCTTATGTTCCTGCGCGAACTCCACAAGCGCATCGGGACCATAAGAGACAAATACGATTTCATGGCCGTGCTTGAGCCAAATCTTGAATAGTTCACGTGAGAGAATGTATGCGCCGTATTTCCCAGCGCCTGTGACGTAAAGGATTTTCATCTGTTTAATTTATGGAGTCCTCACCCTGCTTTGTTGAACAGGGCCGATTCAGAAATGGATGTCGAAAAATCTAAAATCCTTCCTTTTGTAGCGGCTACGAGCCATCCTGTTGTATCCGGCGCATTGACAAAACTTTCTTTCGAGAGGAAGAAGATACGATCCAGCAGTGTCGCAAGAAACCAAAGAGGATAGATGAACAATTGCTTGACGACCGGTCTGCTCAATAGAGGAATATTTTGATCAATGACCGTTGCAATGATGCTCGCAGGACCTCCCATGGGGCTTGCTTCAACGGTTGCGAAACCTGAGGAGTGTAGCATCGCTTCCAAACCGGCTCGTGTGAAGCGAAAATAATCCTTTGGCGCATGATGAGTTTTCCAGTACTGCCGCGTCGTACAAATGAGAAGGCCGCCCCCCTTGAGCACTCGATAAATTTCTTCCAACACTTTTTCTGGAAAACGACAATGTTCTAGTAACTCAAAGGTGACAACAATATCCGCAGAGTTATCCTTGAAAGACAATTCTTCCGCATTCGCGCGACAATAAATTACGTCTTTCTTAATGTCCATATATTTCGGATCAGCGAGATCTACAGCAATGTAGCGACATTTCATCTTGGTGGCTTGGCTCAACATATACCACCTTCCAAAGCTGCTGCCTATGTCTAACATAATAATGCTCGATCGTTTTGAAAAATTGTGTTGCTCCACATGGGTTTTTAAAAGCTCACAGATTTTTTTTATGTGGCCATCAGGCACAACAAGAATTTGTTTAAGAAACCAATTTTCGCATAATGCATAACATCTCCGAATGATTTTTCTAGCAAACAACCAGAAACGCTTTGCCATTATTTAAACTCTCCCACTCTAATTTCTGAAACAGATATTTCTAATGAACCGAATGTCATTCAAACTCCAACTTTTCAGGAGCAAGGTACCCACTGCATAGGAAATGAGAATTAGCGCCATCGATGGATATCCATGGGCGCTCCAAGCAAAAGCAACGCAGGGAATTGCAATCCCAAATGGTACAAGCGAAACTTTTATCCCCACCAGGACAAGGCGCCTCGTAGGAGAAAGAAAAAGAAAGATGAGTGAAGCTGCCAGTGTGTGGCTGACAATTGTTGCCCAGGTCGCACCAAAGATTCCCCACCTTGGAATTAACAGAAAGTTCAAAAAGATATTTACAAGTGCACCTAGAAGCATGCTGATGAAGCTGTACATTTGCAATTCTTTTGCGATAAGGGCATGTGTCATAACGGAGCCAAAAAAAACTGCAAGTTCTGACCAAATTAATAATTGAAGCACCTCTGCCGAGGGTTCAAATTCTGCTCCATAAAGAATAAAAATGAGTGGTTTAGAAATTAAAGTGACCAAAAGGCAAATCCAGAAACCAGGCACCATCACGTATCGAAAGCACAACGCCGTGTAATGTTCAAACCGTTCCGTTTGTAGAGCAGACTTGGAAAGAATTGGCAGCATTGCGGTCATGAGTGCTAAAGGAAGTATGACGAAGGCTTCTGTGATATTAACGGCGGTTGCGTAAAAACCTAGTTCTTGATTGGTTCGGAGTTTATGAAGCATAGTTTGATCAATTCTGTTGTAAATGGCGAAACTTGCTGCAGAAAGGACTAGCGGCCAGGACTTTTTTAATAGGTCTCTGGCGATTGTGGTGTTCCATCGCCAGTTAAAAGAAACGAATTTTCTGGCGAAGAAAAAAAGTGTCGAAAATTCCAGCAAACTGCAAAAAAAATGTGCCCAAATAATAATTGGTAGATTGGCATCATGCAACGAAGCTATTATGATGGCAAACAGCCACAGGGTTTGTCGCGCGATTGAAGCGGTTATGATGTACCCGTGTTTCAGTCGGGTGTGAAATATGAGCGCAGTCAGGCGTAGTGGTGTCAGCAAAAGAGTATCTAGAGCTGCAACAAAAAGAAGAATTTCATAACCATCGGCGTAATGCCAAAAAATTGAACTTAATAAAGCAATAAGAGTTGCCCCAATTGAGAGACCAACGGACAAAAGAACACTTGTGCCAAATATAGAACCTTCTTTTTCGGTTTGAATCGATGATTCGCGCACGATAACTTGCTCCATGCCTAAGCTCGGCAACCAACAAAATAATGCTAGGTAAGCATAAAACGACGCGTATTGTCCGTATTGTTCACGTCCTAGCGTGCGAACAAGTAATACGGAAGCTCCTAATCCGAGAAGTAAAGTGATCGCTCTGCCGACGAGCGTAACAGCCGTGTTTTGAAAGACTGTTTTTTTCAAATCTGCGGATTCCAGAGATATGAGATCTTTCATGACCGAATTAGCGTAGCTTTAATGTACCTAATGAGATTAAAAATGCGAAACATTTAGGCTGATGAAATACTTAGGCTTAGACTTTGATTTTTTCTTGGGTTGTTTGAGCCCCCAAATCTTTCTGGCAAGTGCATGCGTGCTCCAGCCAAGCTTTTTGGCTCTGTGAGTTAAATGTTATGATCATTAAAAAGTATTCTAAAGTAAAGGAGGGTGAAAGAAAAGATTTTAAATCGTAAAAGAACCGTCGCGACCGTTCCTACAATGACAAGTCAAATACTGATGCTTTGTGGTCTTCGCCAGAAAAACTTACTTGGTTTTCCTTACTTTTTCGATATACTGAACAAGCGATTAAATGCCATAGAGCGTTCAGTTGAAAAATAAAAAACTGCTTGATAACCGATAAAAATAGGCATTATATGGAGTTCCAAGAATCAAGCCGCATTTCTGCGCTTTTCCCTTGTTATAATGAAAATCGTAATATCAGGACTCTGGTCAAAAATGCAGTTCAAGCTTTGAAATCACTAAATTGTGATTACGAGATCATTATTGTCAACGATGGCAGCACCGATGGTACCAGAGAAATTGTTGAAAGAATATCTGAAGAAAATCCAAAAATCAGATGCATCAATCATAGTAAAAATAGAGGTTATGGGGCGTCGCTCTATACGGGGTTTCAACATTGTCAATACGAGTACATTTTTTTCTCAGATGCGGACAATCAATTCGATCTTTCTGAGATCAGGTTGTTAGTTAATAAGATACATGAGGCAGATTTGGTGACAGGCTATCGACACAGCAGGGCAGATTCGGCACTTCGCTTGCTCAATGCGTAGGGATGGAGGCTTTTAGTCAGGCTTTTTCTTGGAATCAGAATTACCGATATTGATTGCGCGTTCAAATTATTTAAAAAGGAAACGATTGAAAGAATTTGTACTCCAAATATGATTTCAAAAGGGGCGCTAATTAATACGGAAATTTATGCGCGAATGAAACGTTTAGGCATGAAAGTCATCGAGGTTCCTGTAACGCATTATGCACGCATTGAAGGTCACGCAACGGGGGCAAAAATCAGCGTAATCGTAAATGCTCTTCGCGAACTCATCAAACTGTATTTGAAACTCCACCATGAGGGTTTAGAGATCAGAACGGAAAAGCCCAGCGTCAAGGAACTGACGCATGTTTAAACACCGATTCTTTGAAAATAATTCGGCGTTTCTCAGAAACCTTTTCTCCCGAAAAAAGTCTCCCGTTTATATTCAATATTATGTCACTGCAAAATGCAATTTAAAATGTCAGCAGTGTAACATTATTTACTCGAATCCCGGGCACAAGGAAATGGATATGGTTCAGGTGGAAAAGACGGCGGCCAACTTGAAGAAACTCGGTGCAGCAATCGTTTTACTCACAGGTGGGGAGCCGTTTGTACATAAAGAGCTGCCTGCGATTGTGAAGATATTTACGAAACAAAATATTCATGTCCGCATCCAAACAAATGGTTATACGAGTTTTGAGAAGTTGAAAAAATGTGCAGATCACGGAGCTCGAGACATCTCTATTTCGCTCGATTCACTGAACCCAGCAAAGCAAGAGTTTATTAATGGAGAAAAGAAGGATTCGTGGCGTGCTGCGATTGAGGCCGTTGCGTACGTGACACAAATCTTCCCTAAAAAAAACTCATTTGCTTCTTTCGGCGCTGTGCTAACTCCTTTTAATTGGCAAGATATTGAAGATGTATTGGAATTTGCGAAGAGAATTTCTTGGCAAGTATCGCTCGTTCCCATTCATGTGATGAAACCGCATCAGGATGCTGCCTATGAGCGAAGGCTTTTTGCTCAGGAGCATCGAAAAGAGCTGTTATTTTCTGACGATCAAAGGAACTCGATAGAAGATGTTGTGAGCAAGCTAAAACAAATGAAGGCAAAAGGATATCCTCTCTATGATTCAGATATTTTTTTGGAGGATATTTGCCGCTTTGTTCAAGGGAAAGAATTGATGTGGCGATCCCGGAATCATAACATTTGCGACGCCCCTTATCTTTATTTTGCAATTCGACCCAATGGGGATGTAGCGCCTTGCTGTGAATACAATGTCAAAGAGCCGATCTCGTCTTACCACCCTGATTTTCCTAAGATGTTTAAAGATCCGCAAGCGATGAGATCCTATGAGAATATCGCTAAGGCATGCTCTGGATGTATGTATGGAAGCTATCCTGAAATCACAATTGCCATTCGGTTTTTACACGTCGCGCTGGAACGATCGCGGCTTTTCATGAAGGCCTTAAGACCTAAAAATTGGCCATTTTCTTACGATCAATTAATTCAGACTGCACATAATATTGTCAGGGACAGAGAGGCGTTACTTGTCAGCGTCAAATAGCGCCACTATCGAACGGCGCCATCACGATGATTGGGCGAAAAATATCGCCGACGAGGAAATCCACTATAAAGAATTTTTCGAAGCTTCGACAGCTCCCGAAAACAGATATATTTTATCCCAGATCGGTGATTTGAATGACAAGCAGATGCTCGATTTGGGCACTGGGCCGGGGGAAGCATCACTTTATTTTCGTGAAAAGAAAGCTTGCGTTACTTCATTTGATCTTTCCATTGAAATGTTAAAGTATGCTCAAAATCAAGCGCAAAAAAGATCCTTGCAGCTCGCTCTTGTGGGAGGTGACGCAGCGCAGCTGCCCTTTGGCAGTAACGTGTTTGATATTGTTTATGGGGCGAACATCCTTCATCATGTTCCTTATCGGTTGGTCATTTCCGAAGTTCAACGAGTCTTAAAACCCGGGGGAAAAGCCTATTTTATCGAGCCGCTCATTTATAATCCGGCGATTAAGATTTATCGGAAAATGGCAAAGCAATTCCAATCTCCGGATGAAAAAGCCTTTCGATTCTCTGAGTTGAAATATTTTGAAGAGTACTTTAGCGAAGTAAGGTATCAAGAGTTTTGGTTAACGACATTATGGATATTTATCCACTTTTTTCTCATTGATCGAGTAATGCCTTCCAAAGAGCGATATTGGAAAAAAATTGTTAAAGAACATAAACGGCTTGAGAAAATGTACTATTGGTTGGAAGGAATCGACAAGAAGATTTTGAAACGATTTCCCATATTGCGTTACTTCTGTTGGAATGTCGTTGTCACTGCTCGGAAATGATCCTTTTCTAATGGCCGCATAAACAGGGACGTTCATGGCAAACATTTTGCTCATCAATCCTTCCTATCTGCGCACCTACGGCACGAATCAAGCCGGTATTGCAAATCCAGTTTACCCAATTCTGAGCTTGGCAGTTCTTGCAGCAAACGCGCGGCAAAGCGGCCACCGCGCATCCATTCTGGATTTGTCTTACAGAGCCTACGACCCAAATTTCATAAAAGAAATCATTATGAGAGAAAAGCCAGATGTGGTCGGCATTACGGCGACAACTCCTCTAGCGAATCAAATGAGAGATATTTCATTTTTGGTCAAGGAAGTATCCAAAGAAATTATCACAGTTGGAGGCGGAGCCCACCCATCCGCGCTTCGCTATGAAACGATGAACGAATCGATTTTGGATGTTGTTGCTTTTGGTGAAGCCGATCTGACAGTCGTTGATATCCTGAACGCTAAAAGATTCTCCGAAATTGACGGGATTTGTTGGCGGAATGGAGAGACAGTGGTGATGAACCATCCAAGGGGTCTGATCGGGGACTTAGATGAGTTACCCATGCCTGCCTGGGATCTCTACCCCATCGATGAGTATCGGAACAGAGTTACGAAAATCATAACGAGGTATCCACCACTCACGACGATTGAATTTTCGAGAGGGTGCGTTTTTAAATGTGATTTTTGTGGAAGCAAAAATACAATGGGTTTGGGTTATAGAAAAAAATCTCCTAAACGCTGCGCTGATGAACTTGAGTACCTTGAGAAGTTAGGTTACCGAGAAGCGCTTCTGACAGATGACATTTTTACGAGTGACAATCACTGGGCAATTCAAGTTTGTGAGGCTATTACGAGAAGAAATTTGAAGATCAAGTGGACGTGTACGAATGGGATTCGGGTGGACAGCGCCAATGACAAACTGTTTAAAGCGATGAAGCGAGCAGGTTGTTATAGAGTCCACTTTGGTTTTGAAAGCGGTAATGACAGCGTTCTCCAATCCTTTGGCAAGGGTGGCCGAGCCAGTCTTGAGCAAGGGCTCGTAGCCGTTCAAAGCGCCCGAAAAGCAGGATTGGAAACATGGGGCATGTTTCTCTTGGGTCTTTATTACGACACAAAGGAAACAATGGAGGATACCATCCGCTATGCGAAGAAGGTAAAAACCAACATTAAAAAACTCGGCATTGTGGTGCCTTTCCCGGGAACTCCTATGTTCAATCAATTGCGAAAAGATTGTAAAATCAAAACTTATAATTGGGATGACTATAATCTGTACAATGATTCCAATGCAATTTTTGATCACCCTCGGCTTCAGTGGGAAACAATACAAAAATATTACAAGAGAGCATACCTTGAACTCTATTATAAAGATCCTCTGTTTATTTTAAGACGGTTCTGGCGTGGAATTCTCACTTTAGAAATATTTTTTGATCTGATGTGTGCAGTTAAGTTCTTTTTTCTATTGAGGAAGAAAGCCACTGTTCCCGAAGAAGAAAACTACGCATTCGGCGGAAAGTGGAAGCTGCTCAACACCCAGCCCGACGAAATGGTCGAGTATTCTTACCCGAAAGCGAGAAAACAGTTCTCTCCCCCCGTGGGTGTGTAAGATTTAGAGT
>JAHFHD010000005.1:22721-36742 GCA_023247075.1 Candidatus Omnitrophota bacterium
ACAGGTGCAACCGGGTTTATTGGAAGTTATTTGATCCGAGCAATCAATGAGAAATTTCAGTGTTCACGAGGAGACGTGTACGTTCTTGCGCGACAGCCTGAAAAGTTAAATCGGAATCTTAAAGATCAGGTGACCATATGCGAAGGAAGCGAAAAAAATATTGAGCATTATCGAAAAATAATCCAGCAGTGCGAATTAATTTTTCATTTGGCGGGAAACGCAACACTAGGCAATGATGGGGATTACGAACAAAGCAATGTGAATCTGACACGGAAGTTAATCGGCCTCGTTGAGGGGAGTCAGCGCATAAAGAGATTTGTATTTACAAGTACGATTGGAGCCGTGGATCGATGCCGCTCAGACCGTTGTCTCGCCCCTTTAAATGAAGATTCTATTCCAAATCCTTTGAGCGCCTACGGGCAGTCAAAGCTTGCCTGCGAAACTTTGCTTCGCGAGTCACGTATTCCATATACAATTGTCCGTCCCGCTTGGGTATATGGGCCGGGAATGAGAAGCAATAGCCATGTTCGTGTATTGCTAGATGCGGTTTGTCAGAAAAAGTTTTTTTCAAAAATTGATTTTCCCGGAAGGGTTTCCACTATTTATGTACAAGATCTTATTGACGCGTTAATTCTTGTTTCAGAACATCCCGATGCAGCAAGGAATACCTATTTTGCGTGTAATCAGAAAGCAGTTAGTTTAGGAAATCTTTTTCGGGGGATGGGAGAAGTGTTGGGCATAGAAGGTGCCGGAGGGTGGAAGATTTTTTTTGGAGTGCCATGGATATTTCGTGCGTTTCGCCGTTGTCTTCCTTTAAGAGTTCAAAATTTATTCAGCCATGTTCTTTGGGCAGACCCTTCAAAACTTGCGGCATTAGGTTTTCAAACAAAGACAGACCTCAAAACAGGGTTGATGTACACAGCGCATTGGCATTTTCAGGAGCAACGTTGCCAAAGCAGCCAAAACGAGGTGCGTGATGAGGTCAATCCCTTAGCGGTTATTACAGGTGGTGCAAATGGTATTGGCAAGGCGTTGAGTCACAAACTATATGCGCGCGGTTATGACATCAGTATCATAGATTGTGACAAACCGGCAGGGGAACAATCAGTTGCGATGTTGAATGCAGAGTTTATCTGTGCAGATTTATCATCCGACGAAGAAATCAATCGAGTGGTCACACATTTTGTTAGATGTCAAGATCGTTTGCAAATTTGGATCAACAATGCAGGGGTTGGGTTTAGAGAAAGTTTTCTAAAATGCAGTCACAGCGCCATAGGAGAGATGATTAATACCAATTGCAAGGCACTTGTCGTGTTTTCACAACTAGCGTTTGCGTCCTTTAGGCGTTCTGGAAAAGGAATATTGATTAACATTGGTTCTTCGTCAGGTTTTCAACCTCTGCCTCATATGGCTGTTTATTGTGCGACTAAATCTTTCGTCATACGCTTTACCGAAGCTTTAATTGGAGAACTGAAACGTGCGGAAGCCATTAAATTGTTTTGCATTTCGCCATCGGGTACGAGGACTCGATTTCAAAACTCTGCTCATGTAAAAACAAACGAAAATGAAAAACTTCTGACGCCTGAATATGTTGCCAATCAAATTCTAGGGTATACACATGCAAAAAGCGGACATTACATCATCGGTTTCAGCGGAAGGTTAATGTATTCGATGAGTCATTTGATTCCTGGAAGAGTACAAATCTTGTTATGGAAATTTTTAATGGAACGGTTACGATAAAAACATGAGTTCTATGCCTTCCACCTTTTCGGTTGTTCGGCTCAGTTCTCGCGATTTGAAAGTAGCGGTCAAGCTATTTCTTACCATCTATGTCGTCGCTCTGCTATTTTTTAAACCGAGCGTCGAATTTGCAAGATTTTTTCATTTGACGGAAGCAATTACCCAATCTGGCCAAACCTCAATTGATCGCATAGAAAAACAATATCATGTAACCGTTATTGATGCATTTGAGCATAATGGTAAGCGCTACATCATAGCGTCACCGGGTTTATCCTATATTGCATTGGCAACCTATTTTCCCTATTCCTTGTTTGTAAAACACAAGTTAAATGCGCGGCTGAACCTCGAACCTGAAACGGATCTTAAATTATCTCAGTTGGTCATGTCGCTCAGCACAATTTCATTTTTTACAGGGCTCCTCATTTCGATATTTTTTCTTAGCCTGAGGCTCAAAGGACTTTCGATGAACACCTCGATATTTTATTCATTTTTTTTATATTTCGGAACACCCATTTTATATTATTCACTTGAGGTGCCCAATAGTCAGGTTCTGCTCACGGCCTCTCTTTTATTTGCTGCTTTTTATGTGCTTCAATTGGTCAGTCAAAACGGGAAGAAGCAAGCTCTACTGAGCGGGTTAATTGCCGGCATAACCTGTTTTGTTGATACGTCGAGCATCTTTTATCTTTTTCTTTTTCCAGCGTTACTCTTTTTAACTGGCCGTGGAAGGGCTATTCTTATTTGGGCTGCAGGTTTTCTAGTGGGCATATGTCCTTTATTTCTTTATAATCAAATATCATTTGGACACCCTTTAATAACCGCATTCACTCAGTCGGGAGCCTCCATAAAATTTGATGTTGTCTCGGCGCTTAAAATGATTTTATTTCTGATTTTCAGTCCAAAGTGTGGGTTGATCTTTTTTTCACCGTTTATTGCTTTCGTTCTGTCTCGCGATGTTTGGAGCTCTGTTCAAAACAAGGTGATCGCGATCAGTACCATTTTCTTTCTCGGTTGCTTAGGTTTTCTCATCTATTCAGCTGTGATCAGCTACAAGGTGGGCGATCAATGGTATCTGAACCAGGGTGGCGGCGGGCCACGGTACTTATTGCCGATTATTCCTTTTCTCGTTTATCTTTTGGCTGATGTCACTTGGCGCAAAGATTGGAGAACAAATTTTGCAGTCTTTTTTATTGCCTTATCCTTTCTGATTAACATCCCGGGTCTTTTCTGGCGCGGCGGGCAAGCATTTTTCTTAAACAATTTAGTCCTTTTTTTGAAAAATGGATTTCACAGCTACCTAATCGATTTATTTAAGGACATACTCGATCACGCGCTTCTAAACACTAAAGGCATTTCACTATTGCCAATTACTGCACTTGTTGGATTCTTATTGTGGTTTATTTGGAAGGGAAAGCAAAAAATGCACGATTTATTGGACCCGTCTTGATCTTAATCACATGACATGGAAACTAGTACCGTGTCAATTTAATTTTACAGGTTAATTTGGAAATCGGTACGGTATTAACTTAAGCGTTTAAAGGAATAAATCTCATGACAGGTGCTGAGTATATCGTCGAGTTTTTATACCGCCATCATATAAAGCGAGTCTTTTTGCTAACAGGTGGCTCTTGCGCATTTCTGGTTGATGCGATCGCAAGACATCCTGAGATGGATTACGTTTGTTTTCAACATGAGCAAGCAGCTGCAATGGCTGCTGATTCTGTGTGGCGCGTGAATCGGACTGTGGGCGTGTCAGTTGTGACAAGCGGTCCAGGCGCAACAAATCTTTTGACAGGTATTGCGTGTTCGTATTTCGATTCAATACCGTCGATTCATATCACTGGTCAAGTAAACACATCAGAAACCGCAGCTTTTTTGGGCACAGAGGTTCGGCAAGCAGGGTTTCAAGAGACAAACATCGTGGATATGGCCAAACCCATTACGAAGTATGCGCTTCGAGTGAGTTCTGTTGAAGAGCTGAAGATGGGATTAGCTCGAGCCTATCGAATTGCCACATCGGGTAGGAGAGGCCCTGTCTTGATTGACGTGCCAATGAATGTTCAGAAGGAATACGCTGGAGAAGAGTACACTGAACCAATAGAAGAAGCAGAAGAGGCTGTGGATGAAAAATTAATTATAAATTCACGACAGCGGTTGAGCAAGTTACTTCATTCATCTGAACGTCCACTTGTTTTATTAGGGGCGGGCGTTGGGTTAGCAGGGATTGAGGCGAAAGCACTACAATGGCTAGAAAAAAAACGCATTCCTTTTGTGTCTAGTTGGAATGCCCTCACTTATTTTAATCACAATTCACCTGAATACTATGGACATATTGGGGTGTATGGTAATCGCGGAGCGAATTACATTCTTCAGAACTGCGATGCTTTGCTCGTGTTGGGCAGCAGGCTTGATAATCGGCAGAGGTCGGGGAATACAAGTTTGTTTGCCCCGAAGGCTCGAATTTTGGTTGTGGATATTGATTTCGAAGAACTTAAAAAATACAGTTCTGACAATTACGAGACCATTCATTTAGATTTAAAGCATTTCCCACGAGTCATAGAGGGTTTGAACGCCCCACAAATTGATGGGTCGTGGCTCAATTTCATGCAGCGAATGAAGGGAAAATACTTCGGAAAGGACATGAGCACATTTGCCCAAAATCATGATTCAATTTCACCGTATGCCGTGACACAACGAATTAATGCACTTGTTGATGCGAACGCAGTTATTGTTTCGGAAACTGGCGCAAATTTATGTTGGGTGTATCAAATTTTTCACAGAACGGAGCAAATTCTATTCACCTCTGGCGGGATGTCGCCGATGGGTTATGCACTACCGGCGTCTATCGGGGCAAAGCTGACAGCTCCGAATCGCGCAGTCATTTGTCTCTTGGGGGACGGAGGTTTTCAGGTGAATATCCAGGAGCTTCAAACGATCAAGCATTACAACCTGGACATTAAAATTGTCATCTTTAATAATTACGGATATGGGATCATTAAGCAATTTCAAGATGCTTATTTGGACGGAAGATATGAGGCCAGTGGAAAGGGTTATAGCGCGCCGGATTTCAAGGCAGTTGTTAAAGCGTATGGGCTGTCATATGAGAAGGTGAATCATTTGGATCAATTGACGTCAGCTTTGTTGAATCAGCGAGGAGCTTGCGTTTTTGATGTCACGCTCCATGAAAATACCCAGATCGAACCCAAACTCGAAATAGGCCATCCAATAAACGATCAATTTCCTTATGTGAACGAGGAAGAATTTATGGAAGGGAATAAATTTGTTTTGCTTCAAAGAGCTGGAAAAAGCCTCTAGAAAAATTGTGGAAAACCCGCACAAGATCGTGGAGCATTTGAGATGAAACTAAACGAGCTGTTTAATGGCTCCTATCAAAAGAAAAGAGTATTTGTGACTGGACACACAGGCTTTAAAGGTGCCTGGTTATGTCTTTGGCTTAGGGAGCTTGGCGCAGACGTCGCAGGCTATTCGCTCGATCCTCCATCTTCCCCCAGTTTTTTTGAACAGTGTGGATTGAGCGGCAAAATTCAATCCTATCGTGGTGATATCCGCGACTCAAACAAATTGTTAGCTTCAATTGACGAATTCAAACCGGAAATCATTTTTCATCTTGCTGCGCAGCCAATCATCCGGCGCGCCTATGAGATTCCTGAGGAGACTATTTCGGTCAATGTTATGGGAACCGTTCATTTGCTTGAAGCAGTGCGCAAAACGTCATCGGTTCGTGTGTGTCAGGTCATTACGTCAGACAAATGCTATGAAAACCGAGAAGAGCAAAACGCATTTTCCGAAGAAGACAGGCTCGGCGGTTACGATCCTTACAGCGCAAGTAAGGGTTGTGTAGAACTTGTCACCGCGTCATTTAGAAACTCATTTTTTCCGCCAGATTGTATTCACGAGCATGGTGTTTCTTTAAGCACGGCGCGTGCTGGAAATGCAATTGCAGGTGGCGACTGGGGTCGAGACCGGATTATTCCTGATGTTGTTCGGTCAATTGGCGAGCGAAGCTCTGTTGTCGTGCGAAACCCGTTTACGGTCCGTCCCTGGCAATATGCGCTCGACTTGCTTGCGGGCTACCTGCTTCTTGCTGAAAAACAGATGACTCGCGACCCAATCTATGCGGGAGCATGGAACTTCGGGCCTTCCATCACAACAGAGCCCATTACTGTAAAGAGTCTGGTGGAACATTTTCTAAACTTCTGGCAAAACAAAACGCATCCGGCTGCTGTAATTTATGAAAATGACACTGAACTTAATTCCTTGCATGAAGCAAAATTCCTGCGGCTTAATTGTGAGAAGGCAAATCACATTTTAGGCTGGCGTTCGATTTATCCGATTGAAACGACACTTCAAGAAACTGCCTGGTGGTACCAATCTTTTTTGTCAAACCCCGCCTTTCCTGCTTACGAGTTTTCTAAAATACAAATCATGGATTATGCAGACGCCGCCTCAAGAAGTGGTTGTGTATGGGCACGTGAGCCCGTTCGAACGTCATGAGTCAAAATCTGCTCCGCTCTGAGATTTTGGAATTGGTGCGAACCTATGTGACGGAGGTTCATGCTGCCAAGCCGTTTATACCGGGGGAAAGCCCTGTTCCTGTTTCTGGGAGGGTCTTCGACCATAAAGAAATTACTTACCTTGTTGAGTCCGCGCTTGATTTTTGGCTTACGATAGACCGCTTTAATGATTCCTTTGAACGCGGTCTATCGAATTTCCTCGGAATTAAGTTTGCCCTCACTACCAACTCCGGATCGTCTGCGAATCTGCTTGCCACGGCTGCATTGATGTCACCGCTCCTTGGAAAGGACGCGCTGAAACCCGGTGATGAAGTGATCACTACTGCCTGCGCGTTTCCCACTACGGTGAACCCTATTTTACAGCATGGACTTGTTCCCGTTTTTGTCGATGTAGCCCTTGGCACTTATAATGCGGATGTTGAACAAATTGAGCGCTCAATCTCTCAACGAACACGTGCCATTGTGCTTGCTCACACTCTTGGCAACCCTTTTGACCTTTCTCGCGTTCTGGAACTTGCGAACCGCCATCATCTTTGGCTCATCGAAGATTGTTGCGATGCGCTTGGAAGTACTTATCGCGGAAAAAAAGTGGGGAGTTTTGGTCATATGAGTACTGTTAGTTTTTACCCAGCGCATCAAATTACCACGGGTGAGGGGGGCGCTATTTTTACCAATGATGCAAAATTAAAACGAATCATTCAGTCCCTTCGCGATTGGGGACGGGATTGTTGGTGCAAACCAGGCGATTCAAATACGTGCGGCAAACGTTTTTCCTGGCAATTTGACCGTCTGCCATCTGGATATGACCATAAGTATATCTACTCACAGGCAGGTTATCATTTGAGTATGACGGATTTGCAAGCAGCCATTGGCGTCGCTCAGCTCGAAAAACTTCCTTCATTTGTGGCAGCACGAAAAGAAAACTTCAGGTTCCTCCGAGAAAGTTTGGATCCATTAGCCCCGTATTTCATCCTACCTCAACCGACGGAGGGAAGCGATCCATCATGGTTTGGATTTCCGCTGACCATTAGGGAGGGAGCGCCATTTTCACGAAACCAACTCGTGCAATATTTGGATAAAAGAAAAATTGCAACCCGGCCCTTCTTTGCAGGCAACATCACCTGCCAGCCCTACTTTTCTGGCTATCCGTATAAAACTGCGGGACCGCTTGAGAATTCTGATTTCATATTAAAGAACTCTTTTTGGCTTGGCGTATTTCCTGGATTGAACAAGGAAGCTTTGAGTTTCAGCGTTTCATCCATCCAAGAATTTATCGAGGAGACGTGTCTCATCCATGATTAGGACATCTGTCGATTTTGTCCACCGAGGCTACAGAACATATGGTAAACTACGGCTCACTTGAGAGGTTTTTTACCCATTTGTAAAATCAGCATCATAGACCTCAGGTGATAAACCGATTTAGATTCTGCGGTCAGATAAGGGAAAAAGATGCAAACAATCATTCTTTGTGGAGGTCAAGGGACTCGACTCCGAGAAGAAACGGAGTACAAACCGAAACCTATGGTAACCATTGGAAACAAGCCTATTTTGTGGCATATCATGAAGACTTATACAGATTGTGGTTTCTCGAAATTTGTGCTGGCGCTTGGTTATCGGGGCAATATGATCAGAGACGCCTTTCTCAATTACCCTTATTACAATAACGATTTTACGATTAGATTAGGGCAGCATAGAGAAATTGAAATTCACAACCAAGGAGAAAGGAAAAATTCACCGGACTTAGAAGTTGTCCTTGTGGAGACAGGTGCCGCTACTTTGACTGGGGCAAGGGTCAAAATGTGTGAGCGATATATGGAAGGCGACCAGTTCATGCTTAATTACGGTGATGGGGTCGGCAATGTGGATCTTAATGAACTTCTTCGTTTTCATAAGGATCATGGCAAGATAGGAACTTTAACGGGAGTGCGGCCACCCAGTCGCTGGGGAGAATTAGAGATAAATGAACAGCGCCAAGTGTTAAGTTTTATGGAGAAGTCGCATGTCCCTAGGAACGAAAGACGCATCAACGGCGGTTTTTTTGTTTTCAATCGTGAGTTATTTGATTATGTGTCAGATGATGCCGACTGTATTTTAGAAGATCGTGCCCTAGCTCAGTTGGCGCGCGAAGGTCAATTGATGGTATATGACCACGATGGTTTTTGGCAGTGCATGGACACATATAGAGACTTCCTTTATTTAAATGAACTTTGGAACTCGGGCTCGGTGCCATGGGCGACTCAAGCCGAAAATACAAAGAAATGAGTTTATCCAAAAAACTAATCAGCATTTTTACTCCAGTATACAACGAAGAACAAAATCTGGAGCTCGTTTATCAACAGGCGAAAGAGATCATGACATCTGTCAGTGACAGGTATGATTATGAACATGTTTTCTCAGATAACGCGAGCACGGATCACTCCTACTCAATTTTAAAACGATTACGGGCTCATGATCAGCGTATTAAATTGATTAAGCTTTCTCGAAATTTTGGCTGCACAAAAAGTACATTGAATGGATTGTACAAATGCAGGGGCGATGCGATTGTGCAGATTGACGCTGATCTTCAAGATCCGCCTGAAATGATACCTGAGTTTCTAGCAAAGTGGGAAGCCGGCTACAAGGTGGTTTACGGTGTCAGAAAAGATCGTGATGAATTTTGGTTGATGAAATATACTCGGAAAGCTTTTTATCGAATTGCCGCGAATCTGTCAGGTGAAACATTAATTCCAGACGTTGGAGAGTTTCGCTTAATCGACCGTAGGATTGTGACAGAATTGAAGAAGACCGTTGATTACAATCCGTACTTACGAGGCCAAATTGCAAATATGGGTTTTGCCCAGGTCGGAATCCCCTATCGCAGACGGGCGAGAAAATACGGGAAATCAAGCAACAATCTATTTCTTCTAATTGATTACGGCATTAACGGCGTCGTGAGCCATTCAAAAGCACTGCTTAGAATTTCTACGATGACTGGCTTTGTTCTGGCTGTTGGTGCATTTGCCGCGGCAGCTCTTTATTTGATCCTTCGCGTCGTCTATCCTGAAACGCCGAGAGGGATTGCTTCAATTATGATTTTCATTCTTTTCTTTTCCGGAATCCAAATGATTTTTTTAGGTATTATCGGAGAATACGTCGCAAAAATACTTGACCAAAGCCTACAAAAACCACTTGTGATTGAGGAAGAATTAGTCGGTTTTGATGAGTCAGCCGAATCTCTTGAGGAACAGCACGCATCCCTTAGCCGCTGATTTGGAATCTGTTTTCCGTCAGACGTCTCCTCTGTGGGAAGACTTGCGTGGGAAAAAAATATTTATCACAGGAGGCACTGGGTTTTTTGGAAAATGGCTTCTTGGAAGTTTTCTTTATGCGAATCAAAAATTAAAGCTCAAAGCTTCTCTTACCATCCTTACGCGGCGGCCTCAAGTTTTTCAACTCGAATACCCAAAATATTGCTCAGACAAATCCTGTCGCCTTTTAGAGGGCGACGTGAAAACATTCAAGTTTCCTGAAGGTGAATATTCCTACGTCATTCATGCTGCAACGGATGCAAATGTTCTGCTTTTTGAAAGAGAGCCTTTGAATGTGTTTCATACTATGATTGATGGGACAGAGCGGATGCTTGAATTTGCGGCTCGTTGTAAAGTTAAAAAATTTTTATTGATGAGTTCCGGCGCAATCTACGGCAAACAACCTGCGTCGTTGTCACACATTTCTGAAGAATTTAGTGGAACTCCTGATCTCAGAAAAAATGAATCGGTTTATGGAGAGGGCAAAAGAGCTGCGGAGCTGCTTTGCTCGATTTACGGTGCAAAGTTCAATTTTGAAGTTAAAATAGCCCGCTGTTTTACTTTTGTAGGCCCATACTTACCGCTCGATTTACACTATGCCATTGGGAATTTCATTCGCGATGGGATGAATGGGAATTCAATCATCGTAAAAGGTGACGGGACCCCTTATCGATCATACCTGTACGCGTCTGATCTCGCAGCTTGGTTGTGGACTATTTTATTGCGGGGCAAAAATGGTAGGCCATATAACGTGGGCTCAGCCAAGGAAGTACAAATTGCTCGACTTGCCGAAATAATTGCGGCGTTATTTAAACCAAAACGCCGCATCATAATCGAAGGAGCAAGGCAAACGCCTAATTCCAAAGATCGCTATGTCCCTAGCGTGGAAAGGGCTTTTAGAGAATTAGGCTTGACCGTGACGGTGAATTTAAAAGATGCCATCAAAAAAACAATTGCGTGGCATCTTCATCAAAAATCAGCTGGCGCAGAATCTCCTCATCCCGTCGCGATAGAGACCGCTTCATCAGAGTCTAGTTGATTTTTCCACTTTTATTGAACCTCGCCAGAAAATCTAACAGAGAGTCAAAAAATAAGTTTTTCCTGTTTTGCCAACCCTCTGGGCTTTTGACTAATTCGCGGCGTATGGGACGATTGAGCCGCCTTTCTTGGGCACCATCACGGGTTCGATTTTTATATACAGCAAAATTGTAACCACGGGGCGAGCTGGCAATTTCGAAACCAAGAATTTTTGGCACAAATTTGCTGAAGCCGTCGTGTACCAATTTGAAACCAGGAATGATGGGTGGTTGGCTCGCGCCTCTGTATGCCTGTTGTTTCGCGATGCAGGGAATATCTACAGGTTCTTCCAACAAGCTGGATTCAAAGGTAACTTGATTGTAAGATTCAGTAAGAGGAAAAAGAACCGTATCGACTTGCATTTGACCACAGCGCACCAGAGCCGTTGCAAATTGTTCACGAGCATTTTTGAAAGACAAACCGTGTTTCAAGTAAACAGGAAAGAGCGTCACTTCACGTAAGAAATAGACCGACGCAAGCAAGAAACAACTCAGAACAACTGGGAAGACGAATTGATATTTGCGCGGTCCTCCTTTTGGCAATAAGTTGTCACGTTGTGATGTTGAATTGCATGCGTATAGGATAGAAGCGAATACAAACGGCGAAAAGACGAGAGCGTTGTAACGTCGCCATGGCATACGGATGCCGATGGCGTAAAAGCTTGCAGCCATCAAGAACAAAAAAAAGTAAAAACCCAAGTTCCACCGAATATTTTCCCTAAGCCTAGGATAAAGTTTAATACAAGCGTACCCTCCTAAACCCAAAAAGGTGAGGCCATAAAGAAAGGGACCATCTGCCGAGATAAACCACTCATGTGCGAATATTTGTAAATGCTGCAGGGGAGAAAAGGATTCCGAAAGGGCAAGATCCTTCATCTGTCTGAGACAGCCCGATAACCATTCGGTAAGCGTGTGTGGATAAATTAAGAGCGTTGATGCGAACGTGAGTATGGACAGCAAAATGATACGTGCAATGACAAATAAGCATGATTTCCACTCATAATAGGTTGTCATACATGCGGAGAGAAGTAAAAACGACAAATAGCAAGCGATCGGATGTGTGGCCATTAAAAGTCCGATAAAGCATCCGCCTATGATCCAATGGAATTGCCATTGGGTAATAATCATCAAACAAGCACCGCTCATGACGAGGAAGGTGGCATATGGTTCAGGTCGGCCAGGGTCATAATCTAAGGCGGACATCACTCCTAATAAAGCTGCCGAGACATACGCAGCGCGCTTCCACTTAGAAACTTGAGTTGATCGAGTAACATGGCAGAACATAAACAAACTGAACGCTGCATTTAGCGAAATAATTGCAGCGATGAGCAATCTTGCAGATGTGAAAATAGCAGCCGCATCTTTTCCCCAAGCGATTGCACCTATGAGGATTTGAAAAAGGTAACCGTGGAAAACGAATCGATTCCCTCCGGTCGGATCATAATACATGCTTTCCGACATCACCGGATTGATTAAGCCACGGCCAGATGCGAAAGCTGTAATTGGCGGGAAATAAGTTTTTGCATCTCCGTCAATCGCGGGATATGCAAAAAAGGATGAAATTAAGAGATAAGCGGATATAACAACCAGCAAAAGAAGGGAAAGAAGAATAGCAAAATTTATGTGTGATCGTCTCACCTTGCGATCTGACGATAGAAGCTTTGATCCTTCATTTACAATTTGTAGTGTTTCGCTTCCCATTTTATTTTACCATTGAATCGATCAATCTATGTTGCAGAACCTTATCACCCGCATTTCTCAGAGTCAAGAATTGTCCACTTTTATACTTATCAAGTGTACAAAGCGTGATTTTCTTTATCTTAATCGATAATACTCAATAAGAGGTATTGGTTGCAATTGATGAACCAAAAAAATCATAATTTGTGGCCTTATTGAGTATATTTAGGAGGTTTAACTTGATCCAGTTATGGGCAAGTACTTTCCAATGATCGCATCTGCATAGTTCACTGCAAGCTTCCGGATGCCTTTTTCTGTATAGTGTACGAAATCAATGAAATACTCCCTATTACCGCCAAAGATATGTTCGTTGTCCACTAAACCGGCGCCCATTTTATCGGCTACTTCTCGAATAATGCTATTGTAATAAGCGTGATGCTGGACAAACTCGTCGTGTAAAGGATAAATTACAATGTCGTTGTACAATTGGTAGGCCATATGTCTCAAGAAATAGTCCTCGGAAGGTTCCAGTGGCTGTGTCCCTAGGATTACTTTGATTCCGCGTGATTGCGCAATGGACACAAAAGTAATTAAGTTGCGTCTAAACACTCCTGTTGCTTGCTCGGGCGGAATCTTCCCGTACGATCTCCGGATGATGGTTGAGGTGTTTTTTGTTCTCAGCTTGATTTTCTTGAGACGTTGATATAGGAAGCGGTAGAACCGAGAATATTGCCACAAGATATCCAACGCAGAACATCGCTTATGGGATGAAAAAAGGTGGGCGTACTTGTTTCCGTAATCCAGGCGGAAGCCTGGCCAGTACACCACTTCTAGATCGTTGATGTTGTGGCTCAAAATGATTAAATCTGGGTTCCACGAAAGAACGTCGAGTGCAAGTAGAATAATAGAATGAGCAGTGGAATATGCGTGCCAACCCACATTGATGACTTCTACGTTATTTGCGTTCGTACGTTCGCGGAGTGCTTCTTGTAAAAGCCCCGGATAATGATAGCCGTTCACTGATTGTTCAGTGGTTGACCCCCCGAAGCAGACGATTCGATACACGCCATTTGGTTTTTCGAGTGAAAAACGTTCATCTCCGCCGCGGGGCGATATCATAGTCCTTCCATCGACAACTACGTATGGATCGAACCCAAATCCCCGAAATGCGATGGGTTGATCTGAAACGCTTCCGTTGGATCGAACGAATCCATAGCCTCGTACTAGATCATATGTTCGGAGACCTAATTCGAGAACAAGCGCTGTCAAAATGAGCGAACTAAGGAACAAGCCAAGTTTAAACAGTTTTCTAGATTTCATTCTTTGTTGCTCCCATGACTGAAAGTCAGTAGCTTACTTGAATAAGATGCGCTTGGTTGGGTAGTCCGTGTCGAATTAGTTTTTACCGTGCTTGTTGCAGGTGCCAATGCACCAGCACTAATCGTGGCAACTTTGATGTTGCTCTCGACTATGTGCACGAACATTTTCCGGAGAAGAACTGGCATTTGCCGCTTAATACGGCAAATACTACTCGTGAGAATTTTGATATTCTCTACGAGTATGACGTTCTTCTCCGAAAGTGTGACGGCTTTGACGCCGTCTACGATGACGTACCGGCGCTTGTGTGCCAGTACTCATCGCACTGCGCGCTTTTTGCGCGAGCACTTTACGGGAAGAACTTGACGTTCTTCTCCGAAAGTGTGACG
>JAHFHD010000154.1 GCA_023247075.1 Candidatus Omnitrophota bacterium
AATAAGCGTAAATGGCCGAGAGCCGGCAGGCCGCGCAGAAATATGGCGGGAATAATTTTCAATGCCGGAACAATAACCAACCTCTTCAAGCATTTCAAGGTCATAGCGAGTCCTTGATTCAAGGCGCTTGGCCTCAAGGTCTTTACCCTGCGCAATCAACTCACGAACGCGGCCCGCAAGTTCTTTTTTGATTCCTTCAACTGCGTCATGAATACGCGCTGAAGAAGTCACAAAATGTTTGGCAGGATAAATAGCAAGCGCATCCACCTCTTTTATTTCTTCGATTGCTTCATTTAAGAGGCAGATTCTGTTGACTCGATCATCCAAAAACTGAATCCGGTAGCCATGTTGTTCGTAAGATGGCAACACATCAATAAATTCACCACGAACCCGGAATGTTCCCCGTTTAAATTGCGCGTCATTTCTCTGGTATTGAATATCAATCAGTCCGGCCAGAAACTGGTCCCTAAAAACCTGCTCACCCTTTTTCACCTGAAGCAGCATTTCTTTCCAATCCTCAGGTGCACCGATTCCATAAATACATGAGACACTTGAAACAATAATGACGTCCTGACGCGAAAGTAATGAGCTTGTAGCCCGAAGTCTCAATCTGTCCAAATCATCATTAATGGAAGCATCCTTCTCAATGTAAATATCTCGCTGAGGAATGTACGCTTCCGGCTGGTAATAATCGTAATACGACACAAAATACTCAACCGCATTTTCAGGAAATAAATCCTTTAGTTCACTGTAAAGCTGCGCCGCGAGGGTTTTATTGTGCGACATGACCAGCGCCGGTTTCCCAAACTGCTCAATCACATTTGCCATCGTAAATGTTTTTCCGGACCCGGTCACTCCAATCAATATTTGTTCTTTTTCTCCCGCCTTAAGACCTTTGAGTAACTCATCAATCGCCCTAGGCTGGTCACCCTTGGGCTTAAGTGGAGTTCTTAACTTAAATGGAGAGGGATTTATCGCTTGTGTCATCTTGAAGAAGAAATCAGAGAGTAAAAAGCTTTAGAGAAGTGTCAAGCACTGGTGCTGAATGAGTGAGCGCCCCCACCGAAATCCGGTCAACACCTGTCTGCGCAATCTGACGAACATTGCCCAGATGAATGTTGCCTGAAGCTTCAAGAAGAGGCTGTTTTATTTTTTTAGAGTTTTGCGACGAAAAAAATCGATGAACCAATTTGACTGCATTCCTCAAATCACGAATTGAAAAATGGTCAAGCAAAAATCGATTTGGCCAAATCCCAGCCTCAAGCAATTCCTTGAGCTCATTAACGCTTCTCACTTCAATCTCAAACAGGATTTTAGATTTCTGAAATTTTTCAAGCACGGTTTTAAGCGTGTTCAAAAAACCTGGTGAGGTTTTGCTCGCCTTGAGCTTGCGAAGTGCCCACAAATGATTGTCCTTAACAAGCACCTCATCCCAAAGCCCAAATCGATGATTTTCCCCTCCGCCAATACGTACGGCATATTTTTCCAACTCGCGCCAAAGAGGTGTTGTTTTTCTGGTGTCCAGAATTTTTGTCCCAGTTCCTTTTACTTTTTGGACGAACTGATTTGTCAGCGTCGCAATTCCAGACAAATGACCAAGAAAGTTGAGCGCGGTTCGTTCTCCATAAAGAATGGAGGACAATCGCCCTGACACAGAAAAAAGCAGCTGCCCCGGAACAATTTTTTTTCCATCCTGAACATAGGCGTGCACTTTAAGCTTTGGGTCAGCAAAATGAAATACCGCACACACCACCGTTCCACCGCAGAGAATTCCAAAATCCTTCGCAAGAATTTTAGCGGAACCAGAAAATGTTTGAGGAACAAGTGAGCGCGTTGTAATGTCCCCTTGACCCAAATCTTCGAGAAGCGCTTTTTTAATAAGTTCTTTGGTTTTCTTTGTCATTTTTTTTATTTTACGGCAAAACTACTGCTATTTCAGCAAATTCTTCTACCTCAAAATGATTTGATTGTTTTATACTTTTTATAAGAATGTCATTCTGAGCGCAGCGAAGAATCTGGCAAACACTAGATCCTTCGCCTGCGGGCTCAGGATGACACAGTGAAGCAGCGGGCTTTTGGCAGCTCTCGTAGAGAGTACTGTTTCGCAAGTTAATGTATGCAAGCTCTACAAAGTTAAAATAAACTAAATCATCTATGACCAAAAATAAATTGATTCGCAATACACTGCTCATTACCTGCTCCCTGATTTTAGCGACACCTAAAGTCTATGCAGCCGCTCATTTCGAGCAACCCTCTTCCAAAGCGCTTTGGGTTTGGGACACACATTCACTCGTTGACGATCCTAGTAAATGGGGTGATTTTTTCCAGTTTTGCGAAAAGAAAAAAATCAGCCATCTCTGGATTCAAATCCTCCTCACGCAGCCGAATCATCCGGTCGATGGAGTTGAAACCGCTCAGCAAGTCGCTTCCCAAAATCTGTTCCGCCAGTTCAATCAAACGGCTCACAAAAAAGGTTTTCAGGTTGAAGCTTTGGACGGCGCTCCTGAATACGCGCTTGAGGGAAATCATCCAGAGGCGCTAAATGTGGTTCGCACTATTATTGACTTCAATCAGCATTCGGCAGCAGCCGAACGCTTTGACGGAATCCACTTTGACATTGAACCTTATTTACTGGTTGGTTGGCATGACCCTGAACGCCGAACGGAAATATTGACTGAGTATCTTGATTTGCTCATGGAAACCAAAACATTAATGGGTCATCAATCTGGCCTTCGGCTCACCGTTGACATTCCGTACTGGTGGCATCAAAAAGAACCTAAGATAGGAATTCCAAATGCAGAAGTTATGTTTCACGGTTCATTGAAGGCGGTAACGTTTCACGTGATTGACCTGGTTGACTGCATCGCAATTATGGATTACCGCAATCACGCTGACGGTGGAGATGGAATCATCGCACACGGAAAAGAAATCATTGAATACGCGAATAAAACACATGGAGCGCGTGTGTACCTTGCCATTGAAACATTTTCAGAAGAGCCCAGAGAAGTTTGGTTCACTTCAGGCATTACAATCGAGGAGCTAAAAGCGCGAAACAACCCAAAAAGAAATAAACTGCTGAAGCAAAGTCACATTCAGAGTTCAAAGCTTTGCGCTTTCCAAACCGGTCACTTACTTCATGTTGGACTTGAATTTCCAAAAACCGGCATACCTGAAACAAGCGGTGCATTTACCCAATCAATGGTTGAACTGGGTCAAATTTTTGGAACTGAAGACAGGTCACAAAATCCAGAGGAGCGTGAAAAAATATTGTCTGACCAAAGCACCGCGCTTGCAACTCAAGGAGAATGGTCAAATGTAACACTAAGGCCAATTATCGACCTAGAAAACTCCATCACATACCTTGGTTTTCAAGCCACACGTTCCATGCCACTAAAAACGACTTTTGCTGGAAGAACACTTGATCAAATTGAGGCTGAAACCAAGCTTGTGGAAAAAACATTTGGAAAGTCCAAGCAGTTTAACGGTGTTGCCATTCATCATTACAAAAGCTACCGGCTGCTCGCCAGCCATGTAAACTCTTCCGAATCAAAAAAGCTTTAAAACTCTGTTCAAGTTTGGCACTTTTCTTTTTCCCTCTTCCCCCACCATGGGGAGAGGGCAGTGATGCAGGCATTGGATGAGGGAGTAGATCACAAGCATTATTAACCCTCACCCAACCCTCTCCCTTAAAAAGGGAGAGGGAGTTAATTTAGAAAAAGCGCCAAACTCGATGGCTCTGTTTACAAAACACGATTTTGTCCTTCGCTTAATTCTTTTTTAAAATCCTGTTTCTTCGAAACCCACGCAGCTGTGCGTTTCATTTTCCCCCAAGCAATGTCATCTCCCAAAACAATCCATGACCAAAAGCCTTGCAATCGCCAAAGTGTGGTGAGTTGACGATAACCAAAATTTTCGAGTATGACAGCAAACAGAAGACGAAAAACATCCCAGCCCTTTTTGTAAACTCTAAATGAGATTTCTTCCAACAAAAGAGTTGAGATTGAAATCAGCGTGTTACTTGCAACGGCAATTCCAAAAAGAACAAACATCATTTTTACCGAAAGCACGTGCAAAATAGCTGCCAGTGGAAGCATGAGGAACCCAAGCATTTCGATCATTGGACCAACTCCTTCAAAAAATAAATAGAATGGGAAAGCAATTCCACCGACTCCGCCTGCCTTGCGGTTAAAAAGCAATCCTCTATTTTTGTAAAGCGTGTCAAAAAGTCCATGCTGCCAGCGCACTCTTTGATTCTTTAGCGTTTTCAGGTCTTCAGGAACTTCTGTCCAGCACACTGGGTCTGGCACTGAAACAATTCGGTACCTCTTCCCTCTTTCAGAAAATAGACGGTGCATCCGGACCACAAGTTCCATGTCTTCGGTAATCGATTTAATATTGTAACCGCCAATTTCGATGACTGCATCTTTTCGGAAAACACCGAAGGCCCCTGAAATAATGAGCAATTCATTTGATGGTGACCAACCGAGCCGGCCAAATAAAAATGCCCGCAAATACTCCATCACCTGAATCAAACTGATGGGGTGAGACGGAAGACCCACTTTCGTAATGTGACCTCCCTCGACAACACAGCCATTAGACACCCGGATTGTGGCCCCGGCTGCTACCGTGTCCACATCTTCTACAAATGGCAGGACAATCCGAATCAAACTGTCTTTTTGCAGGACCGAGTCCGCATCAATGGAACAAAAT
>JAHFHD010000006.1 GCA_023247075.1 Candidatus Omnitrophota bacterium
AAAAATTCAAGCCACGCTTGCTTCCACAGGAACACCGAGTCTTTTTCTTCATCCAGCCGAGGCGATTCATGGGGACCTCGGAATGGTGACAAAACAGGATGTTGTGCTTGCAATTTCAAATAGTGGGGAGACTGAGGAAATTACTCGGTTGCTCTCTACTTTAAAGCGCATCGGAATTCGTGTCATTAGTTTGACTGGAAATCCGCGCTCAACTCTTGCGCGGAATTCGGATGTTGTATTAATCGTTGGCCTTGAACGGGAAGCCTGCCCTTGGAATCTTGCTCCCACCGCATCAACAACAGCTGCTCTTGCAATGGGGGATGCCCTTGCATTGTGTCTGGCAAAGCGAAAAAAATTTAAAGAAGAAGATTTCGCTTTTCTTCATCCAGGCGGAAGTTTGGGAAAAAAACTAATTAAGGTTGAAGACATTATGCGCCGGGGAAAAGGACACGCGATGATTAAAGGAAGCGCTAATCTAAAAGATGCTTTGATGGCCATCACAAAAGCTCGGGCTGGTTCTGCCACGATTGTGGACAAAAAAGGTAAGCTCAAGGGAATTTTTACGGATGGTGATTTGAGGCGCCATTTTAGAATGAATGGCAGCGTTGTATTAACAGACCGTGTAGAACATTTTGCAACCAAGCACCCCATCACCATTCGAGAGAACCGGCTTGCGGCTGAGGCACTCCAAATTTTGCGAGACAAAAAGATTGACGAACTTCCAGTTGTGGATGAGCAAGGTCGGGCGGTTGGCTTGCTTGATGTTCAGGATTTACTGAAAGCCGGATTTGTTTAAATTCTTCAAAAATTGAAGAATTGAACAAAGAACTAGGAGAAATTTTTGGCTAAGCAAAAGTGGTACCGTATTTATTTGTATTTTCTTCTAGAAATTTCACGAAGAATCATTCTTTGGCTGCCAGAGAAGCTCAGTTACACGCTTGCTTTTTTTGTCGGGACAAAAGCTTTTTGGATTTTGAAACGCGAACGAAAAAAAACCGAGCAACATCTAAAAAAAGCTTTCGGGCCACTCCTCAACGATGACCAAGTAAGTGAGATTGCCAGAAAAATGTTCTGCAATTTTTCAAAGACAGCAGTGGATATTTGCCGATTTCCAAAATTAACACGCGCTTATTTGGAAAGTATTGTTCGAGTTGAGCCCGAAGAGATTGAGCGGCTTGACCAAGCTCTTTTGCATGAAAAAGGAGTGATTGCGCTCACCGGTCATCTAGGAAATTGGGAGTTGCTTGGGGCGTATATTTGTCTCTCTGGATATCCTGGAAGATTAGTTGGCCGAAAAATCTATTATGACCGCTATGACCAGGTTGTGGTTTACTTGCGAAGTGAAGCGCTTCTTCCAACCATTTACCGGCATTCTTCAGCTCGGACAATTGTCAGAGAATTGAGGAAGAATCACATTGTTGGTATATCGGCAGATCAGAATGTAGATCATCTGGAAGGAATTAATGTTCCTTTCTTTGGAGAGCCTGCGTGGACTCTTGTAGCGCCTGCAAGACTTTCGCTTGCAAGCGGTGCGCCAATCATCCCAATGTTTATGGTGCATGAGGAGAGTGGCTACCGCCTTATTATTGAAGAACCTATTTGGCCAGTTCGGATGGAGGACAAACAAGAATCTGTCAGGCAACTGACGTTCGAGTGGTCGCGTGTCATGGAGAAATACATACGGAAATACCCGGAACAATGGACATGGATGCATAACCGGTGGAGAGCCCCTGTGTTTAAGCGCACCTATTCGCCATCTCTTGTTTTTCAAAAACAGGCAGTTGGTGCGTGATGAAGATATTGATGCAAGCTTGAGCTCAGAGTATTTATTTTGAAAGAAAGGTTTATTTACGATGATGCGGCGATTTATTTTGATTACCGTTGCTCTGATTTTAGTTTATGTAGCGCTGATTCAATGGAAAATGTGGGGACATGTAAAGCGCAATGTTGACCCTTCACTTAATAGCGCACAAGGCAAACATGCAGACGGTACGCAGCAGGTTTACAGTTTTTCATTTTCCAAATACACCGAAACCGGCGCGCGTGAAATTGAAATTCAAGGAGATTCAGCGGATATTCTCGCGGAAAAAGTAAAACTCGTTAATGTCATCGCAAAGGCTTATGCGGAAGAATCGCCTGTTACCGTAACGGCGGACAAAGGTTCATTCAATAAATCGACGAATGATGTCTGGCTTGAACACAATGTGGTAGCGACGACAGAAGATGGAACGCGTCTTATTACCGAGAAGCTCAGGATTCGGCCGGAAAGCAAGCAGATGGAAAGTGACATTGCCACAAAGGTGAAGAAAAATAACATTCATATTGAAGGAATCGGAGCCAAAAGCGATTCTGGAATTGGCAAGGTGGTATTTAAGAGAAATGTAACGGTTGTGGTTCAAGATCCAAATGCAGAGTCCAAACATCCAACGGTGATTACCTGCGATGGCCCACTTGATATTGACTACAAGGCGAATGTGGCGCACTTTCAGAAAAATGTGGTCGCTCAAGATGAGCGCGGAACCCTGTCTTCTGATTTTATGGATGTGATTTATAATAATTCATCGCGTCGGGTTTCGAAAATGATTGCTTGGGGCAATGTTGAAATTCTAACGAAAGACGGAAATAAAACTTTAAGTGACAATGCAATTTATTTGGCTGAAGAAGGCCGCGTGATTCTTGGGGGAGATGTAAACGCCAAATATCAAAAAACTGAAGCATCCAAGGAACAAAAGGATTTGCTTCTTTAAAAAAAGAATATGTTTTTACTTGAGACCAAAGGACTGACAAAATACTACAAGGCGCGTTGCGTTGCTGACCACGTGTCCATTCATGTGTCGAGGGGCGAAATCGTTGGGCTTTTAGGTCCTAATGGTGCAGGAAAAACCACCACGTTTTACATGGTGGTCGGTGTGATTGAACCACAAGATGGGCAGATTTTCTTTCGAGGGGATGACATTACCAATCATCCTATGTACCGCAGGGCGCGGCTTGGAATGGGTTATTTGGCTCAGGAGCCGTCAATTTTTCGGAAATTAACAGTTGAAGAAAACATCATGGCAATTCTTGAAACCCTTGAAATCCCTCAACTAGAACGCAAAAAAAGGCTTGAGCGATTGCTTGAGGAGCTTGATATCTCCTACCTTGCGAAGAATATGGCTTACACCCTTTCGGGAGGAGAGCGCAGAAGGCTCGAAATCACACGGGCGCTTGCCACGAATCCATCACTCATTTTGTTAGACGAGCCCTTTAGCGGCGTGGACCCAATTGCTGTTTTTGAGGTTCAAAAAATTCTTCAAAAATTGAAGTTGCAGGGACTTAGCATTTTACTCACCGACCACAGTGTTCGGGAAACCCTTTCCATCACAGACCGGGCGTACATCATGTGTGATGGAAAGATTGAGGTTTCGGGCACTTCGCATTTCCTTGTGACGGACAAGCGTGCCCGGGAAATTTATTTGGGAGAACGTTTTGTTTTGGCTTAATTAAAAAAAGCACATACTAAAGGGAGAACAAGTGAATGAAAATATCTGAAATTCTTAACCCACGTGGGATCAAAATTGGACTTGAGGCCCATTCAAAAGATCAGGCACTTAAAGCATTGGTGGATATACTCGCTTCGGCTGAAAAAATAGACGATTCCAAAAGTATTTTAAAAGCACTCATTGAGCGCGAAAATCTTGGGTCGACTGGCATTGGTCAGGGAATTGCAATTCCACATGGAAAAACTGACAAGGTGAACAAACTTGTTGCTATTTTGGGTGTCAGTCAAAAAGGAATTAATTTTGATGCGTTGGACGGTGAAGTTGTTTATGTTTTTTTCTTGCTTGTGGCACCCAAGGACACAACAGGTCCCCATCTAAAAGCGCTCGCTCAGATTTCACGTCTCCTCAGAGACAGTTATTTTTGCGAATTGATTCGTAAATGTTCAACTCCAGAAGAAATTTTTAATCTAATTAAGAGCGAAGAAGAACGAAAGCATTTTTAACACGGATTAGTCAAAGTGCTCGTTTAAAAAACAAATCCAAACATGAATTATCTTTCTGTTAAAGAATTCTATGAGTTGATGAGGGAGCGATTGAAGCTGAGTGTGCTCACTCCTGAAGTTCCTATGACTCGCAAAATACATTCACCAGAGATTGACCGCCCGGGGCTTGCACTTTCTGGTTTTTATGATTATTTTGCGTACGACTGCGTTCAAATTCTAGGGAAAACCGAAATCAAATTTCTGAAGAAATTGAAATCTCTGCGCCGGGAGCAAAATTTAAAAAAGTTTTTCTCTTACCGGATTCCTTGTGTCGTGATTACAAAACAGCAGCCAATTCCTGAGGATTTTTTAAAATATGCAGTTAAATCTGGCGTGACTGTTTTTCGCTCCCCTTACCGTACGAGCCGCGTGGCAAGTCAGGTGACAATTGGGATTGAAGAGGCAAATGCGCCGGAAACCAGTCTTCATGGCACACTCATTGATGTCTATGGTGTGGGAACGCTTCTGATGGGTGAAAGTGGAGTTGGCAAATCAGAATGTGCACTTGAACTTGTGGAGCGAGGACACCGGCTTGTTGCCGACGATGTGGTTGAAATCCGTCTGCAAAATCGAGTGCTGATGGGGAAGTCAAACGAGACACTTCGCCATCGGATGGAAATCAGAGGGCTTGGAATTATTGACATCCGCTCAATTTTTGGGGTCGGTGCAGTCCGAAATTTAAAACGCATCACGCTTGCCGTGACACTGGAGCATTGGAAAGAAGACAAAGAATATGAGCGAACTGGCCTAGAAGACAAGTCATATGAAATTTTAGACACTCAAATTCCACACTTATTAATTCCCGTTCGACCCGGTAGAAACATCCCTATTTTAGTTGAGACAGCAGCGCTCAGGCAACGGCTTTCAATTATGGGCGCTCATCCCGCTCACGAGTTTAATCGGGAACTGTTTGACCGCATGCAAGTTCCAGCGCAGCGCGCAGATTGACAAAGTGGAATTTCTCCCCCCGCGTATGAAATTTTTCCGATGGCTGTACCCAGGACTTGGAATCAAGCGATGGGTCATGCTTGCAGTGCTGGGCATGGGCATCTTGGTGCTTGTGGCTTTGTCTGCGATTAAAACGATGTCACAACAAAGTGCGATTCTTGCAAGTCTTGCAACCGCATTTCTTGTTTTTGGTATTTTTTTGGTTTACTCATCTTTAAAAAATATTGTGCGAATTTTTGTACGTGCACTGATGCCAGAACCCCAGGAACATTTAGCGGACATTGTTTATCAAAGCCGGAAGAGAGATTTTTTGTCACGCGGTCCACGCGTAGTGGCAATTGGCGGTGGCACTGGTCTAAGCGTTTTACTTCAGGGGCTTAAAACTTACACAAATAATATTGCAGCAGTCGTAACCGTCACGGACACTGGTGGAAGTTCAGGTCGTTTGCGGGATGAATTAGATGTTCCTCCGCCTGGAGACATGAGAAATTGCCTGGTCGCACTTGCAGATGCTGAGCCCTTAATTCGAGATTTATTTCAATACCGATTCGAAGATGGTACAGGCCTAAAAGGTCATAGTTTTGGCAACCTGTTTATCACAGCGCTTTCTAAAGTAACAGGTGATTTCGAGCGTGCAATTCGCGAGTCAAGCAAGGTGCTGGCAATTCGCGGCCGCGTTTTACCTTCGAGCCTTGACAAGGTGTCGCTTGTCGGTGAGTTTGAAGATGGAACAGTCGCTGAAGGAGAAACTTTAATTACAAGTAGACGAAAATCCATTCGCCAACTTTCTTTAAAGCCGCTAGATTGTAAAGCAACGGCTGAAGTGCTTGAAGCAATTGAAAATGCCGAGCTCGTGGTCATCGGCCCTGGGTCTCTCTACACAAGTATTCTTCCTAATTTGTTAATACGAGATATTTTTGACCGCTTGATGGATTCGGACGCACATAAAATTTTTGTCATCAATGCAATGACGCAACTTGGAGAAACGGAATCAATGAGCGCATTTGACCATCTTCGTGTGTTGGTCGCACACACGAATCCAAAAATTGTGGATTCGAGCCTCATTAATGACCAAACAATTCCTGCAGAGGTTTTGATGCGTTATTCCGGAACCCACTCGATTCCGGTGCTCCCTGATGTGGAACGGTTTTCGGAGCATGGATTCCGGGTGATTGCCGGAAGTCATCTGCGAATTGATACTCAAGTGCGTCATGATCCTGTAAAACTTGCAAAGGCGATTATGGACGAATATGCCAGCATTTTGAAACAATAACTTTCTAATACCTTATCAGGTTTATTTTTATGAGTTTAAGGTACTGTGGGCGTCTCGATAAATCAAATACAAACTTAAGGTTGACGCTCCACTGTTAAAATTCTATGAATTTTTCAAGTGAAATTAAGAAAAAAGTAACCATTCAAAATAAGCTCGGACTTCATGCGCGTCCTGCAGCGCTCTTCGTGAGGACAGCTAGCCGCTTTGAAAGCACCATTACGGTTCAAAAAGGGAAACTTAAAGTAAATGGCAAATCAATTATGGGAATTATGATGCTTGCCGCAGGTCCCGGAAGTCAGCTCGTTCTGAGTGCAAAAGGCAGTGATGCAGAACGGGCGCTTGAAGAGCTTGAGATGCTTGTAAACAGTAATTTTGGTGAGAATTAAACAGAGATGGAAATCTTAAGAGGGATTCCAGTTTCACCTGGCGTTGCGATTGGACGAGCATTTGTGCTCAGGAGTGAGGACTTTTTTTCAGCAGCCAGAACAGAGATTACGCCAGATGATGTGCCGCGTGAAATTTTAAGGTTTGAGGAAGCGCTTACACGCACTCGCTCTGACCTCATGAAGGTCAGGCGGAAAATTGCGCAGGAGCTGAGTCACGAACATTCTGAGATTTTTAACGCGCACCTTTTGATTTTGGAAGATCGAACGCTGATTGAAGACGTTCTTTCTCAAATTAAAGGAGAAAAAGTTTCCGCGGAATTCGCTTTTACGACAGTAATCAAACGCTATTTTGAAGCATTTCAGCATGTAGACGACGAATACTTAAGAGAACGTCTTGCTGACATTAAGGACGTAGGGAAGCGCATCATCTTGAATCTTCTGGGAAAAAAACATCAGTCGCTTGAGCATTTGAGTGAGGATGTTATTTTAATTTCAAATGATTTGTCACCTTCCGAAACAGCCTCAATGGACCGGACGCATGTGATTGCGTTTGGAACGGACATCGGCGGACCAACTTCCCATACAGCAATTATGGCTCGTTCACTTGAAATTCCTGCTGTGGTGGGGCTCGACCGCATCAGCACAATGGTTGTGACGGGCAAACACATCATCATTGATGGAAACCGCGGAATTGCAATTGTCGACCCCGATCAATCAACCATTGAGCGCTATGAACAGGAGGAAAAACGTTTCGCGCAATTTGTCATTCAACTTGACGCGATTAAATTATTGCCGGCTGAAACACTGGACGGTCATCGAGTAGAGCTTCTCGCCAACATTGAATTTCCGGCAGAAATTCCTTCTATTTTGTCACATGGGGCCGAAGGGATTGGGCTCTACCGCACAGAATACTTCTACATGAATCGGGTCGATTTACCGACTGAGGATGAGCAATTTGTTGCTTACCGGGAAGTGGCAGAGCGTTTGAATCCGCGGCCTGTGATTATTCGTACTTTAGATCTCGGTGGGGACAAATACTTGTCGTCTCTTGATCTTCCGAAGGAGATGAATCCATTTATGGGTTGGCGTGCGATTCGATTTTGTCTGGCCAGGCCGGAAATTTTTAAGGCTCAGTTGCGTGCCGCTTTACGTGCAAGCGTCTTTGGGAAACTCAAACTGATGTACCCGATGATTTCAAACGTGACGGAAGTAAGAGATGCAAATCGATTGCTCAGTGAGGTCAAAGAAGAACTTAAAGCAGCCCGTGTTGCATTTGATGAAAAAATGCAGGTCGGGGCCATGATTGAAATTCCATCTGCTGCTTTGATTACAGACGTTCTGGCGGATGAAGTGGATTTTTTTTCAATCGGCACCAATGACTTAATTCAGTATTCGCTTGCGGTTGACCGTGTCAATGCGAAAATTGCTTATTTGTATGAACCGACACATCCTGCCATTCTCAAGTTGATTCAATTAACGGTGCAAAACGCAAAAAGGAAAAAAGTTTGGGTGAGTGTTTGCGGCGAAATGAGCAGTGACCCCGCCATGGCTATTCTTTTGGTGGGTTTTGGGATTGATCAATTGAGCATGGGGCCATTTGCACTGCCCAAGGTAAAAAAGGCAATTCGCTCCGTCACCTTAAAACAAGCAAAGGATCTTGCGGTGCGCGCGCTTCAGTTTACTACTGGTGAAGAGATTAAGAAGTTTTTAGAAGCTAAGGTTAAGTTACTTGCTCCAGATCTTTTTCAAGATTAAATAGAAAAATGTTTCACAACAAATGACAGGGGGGATTTGCATTACATGGAAAAGTTAGATCAATTGGCACAAATTCAAAAAATTGACCAGCAAAATATGCTCGGACTGATTGCCGGGTTTTCAAAACAAATCAGTCATGCGTGCGAAATTGGTGAGAAAGTGGTGCTGGACACTACTTTTGGGCGTGGAATTTCCAACATCGTTTTTTCTGGCTTGGGCGGTTCTGCCATTGGCGCAGATGTGATTAAATCTTTTCTTCAATATCAAAGCAAAGTTCCTATTCTGGTTAATCGCCATTACCAGTTACCAGAGTTTGTTGGAAAAGAGACACTGCTTGTCATTTCCAGCTATTCAGGGGACACCGAAGAGACACTTAGTTCATTACGTGATGCGCTCAAACGAGGTGCGCGGATTCTTGCAATTTCATCGGGAGGGAAGTTGCGTGAGCTTGCTCGCGAACACGGGTTCCCGTTTATTGAAATTCCAAAGAGTTTTCCTCCGCGCGCGGCGCTTGGTTATTCTGTCATTCCTCTTCTTTTAGTTCTGTCAAAGCTTGGTCTAGCTGGAGATTTTCATAGGAATGAAATTTCAGAAGTTGAGGGATTGCTTGAACATCTTTGCACATCTCAATTTGGGGTCGAGGTACCCACGCGTGAGAATCAAGCGAAACAATTTGCAAGTTATTGTTACAATCGCTACCCCATTATTTATTCAGGCACAGACTTCTTTGATGTGGTGGCTCTCAGATGGCGTGGTCAGATTGAAGAAAATGCCAAAGCACTTGCTTCGCACCATACTCTTCCTGAGATGAATCACAATGAGTTAGTTGGGTGGAAGTACCCAGTTCAATTTTTAAAGAACACAATCGTGTTCATCTTAAGAGATGAAAGCGACCACCAGAGAGTCCAAATGCGAATGGATTTGACGCGTGGAATTATTAAGCCGCTTGCAAGCGACGTCATTGACATCCATTCTCAAGGTAAAAGTTTGATTGCCCGCATCTTTTCATTAATTTATTTGGGCGACTGGATTAGTTTCTATTTGGCGATTTTAAATGGAATTAATCCAACGCCAGTCGAGGTCATTCAATTTTTAAAATCAGAACTGGCCAAAGAACAGGTCGCTCTTTAACCGATGAAAGCAGTTTTCCTTTGCGCTGGCTACGGAACCCGCCTGTACCCGTTGACCATTGACCGGCCAAAAGCACTTCTTGAGATTGCCGGTGCCCCACTTTTAAATCATTTGATTGCGAAATTAAAAATGATTCGGGGACTAAATGAGATTATTTTGGTCTCCAATTCAAAGTTCTACCAGTCGTTTTGTGATTGGAAACAGTCTCTTTCAGTTTCTGCCCAAGTTCATGTGATTGATGACGGCACAACGAGCAATGAAAACCGGCTGGGGGCCATTCGCGACTTAAAGTTGGCGCTTGATGAGCGGCGCGTTAAGGATGATGTCCTCGTTCTTGCAAGTGATAATTTGTTTGACGCCGACATTACTTCTTTTGTATCTTACGCAGAACAGAAAAATGCGCCTGCGGCTGTTGGTGTGTTTGATGTCCTTGATTTATTAATGGCGTCAAAGTATGGAATTGTCAAGACAGATGCAGCAGGGCAAGTAACGGATTTTTTTGAGAAACCAAAAGATCCGCCTTCAACCCTCGCTTCTATGGGTATTTATTACCTCAAGGCAAATACATTGCCATTTATTGCGGAATATCTTGCGGAAAATAAAAATCCAGATGCGCCGGGGTATTACATGGATTGGCTTTCCAAGAAAACGCGTCTTTACGCGTTCCGATTTTTGGGGAAGTGGTTTGACATCGGTGATGTGAAGTCTTATGAAGCGGCTAACACTTATTTTAAACAAATTGCACCGCATTCAAATTGAGGCCAATAGAATTTTTGCGTCGAACATAATTGGTGAAACGTTCATCCTAAATTCATGAAGAAACGGAGAAAAAAAACTATGAGCATAAAAACAGAAAAGCATTTATTCACTTCAGAATCTGTGAGCGAGGGCCATCCGGACAAGGTGTGCGACCAGGTGTCAGATGCCATATTAGATGAATACTTAGCGCAAGATCCTTTTGCGCGGGTGGCGTGCGAAGCGCTTGTCGCGAGAAATCAGTTAATTGTCGCTGGTGAAATTACAGCAAATGCAAAGGTGGATGTTTCAAAAACGGTTCGCTCTGTTATTCAGGAAATTGGCTATGACCGGCCTGAACTTGGTTTTGATTTTAGCTCATGCAACATTGTGACTTATCTCCATCAGCAATCTCCTGACATTGCGCTTGGTGTGGACCGCGGGGGAGCGGGTGACCAGGGAATGATGTTTGGCTATGCAACTAGTGAGACGCCTGAATTTATGCCGCTTCCGATTATGCTTGCGCATCAGCTGGTTTATGAGCTTGCTCAAATTCGCAAACGCAAAGAGTTAAAATATTTGCGTCCGGATGCCAAAAGTCAGGTGACGGTGGAATATGATGGAGGCAAACCGGTTCGCGTTGCCGCGGTTGTGGTGAGCACACAGCATGATGGTGATGTGTCGCTAGAAACAATTGAGCGTGATATACGCGAGATTTTAATTCCCCGAATCATTCCTGGAGAATATTTGAGCGAAGCCACTCAAATTTTTGTGAATCCAACCGGCCGATTTGAAGTGGGCGGCCCTGTGGGCGACACAGGGTTGACAGGCCGCAAAATCATTGTCGATACCTATGGCGGCGCCAGCGCGCACGGCGGCGGTGCTTTTAGCGGAAAAGACCCATCAAAGGTAGACCGCTCTGCCTCTTATTTTGCGCGTTATGCAGCTAAAAATGTGGTAGCTGCCGGACTTGCGTCCCGATGCGAAATCCAAGTGGCGTACGCAATTGGTGTTCGAGAACCTGTTTCAATTATGGTGAATACATTTGGGACGGGAATTGTCTCAGATGAACAAATCGTAAATGCCTTAAGGCAGACCCTAGATTTTACGCCGCTTGGAATTATTGAGCGGCTTCAACTTAGGCGTCCTATTTTTAGAAAAACCGCAGCGTATGGACATTTTGGACGAACGGACAAGGATTTTACTTGGGAAAAAACAGATGCAGCTGAAACGCTTAAAGCGGCACTCTTAAAAACTGCCACTGCATAACTTGTACTTAGTTACTCGAGTTTGGCACTTTTCTTTTCCCCTCGCCCCCAATGGGGGAGAGGGGGTTAATTTAAAAAAGTGCCAAACTCGAGCTTAGTTAGACAAATTAATTAATCGTCGGTAAGACCTTTAAAGAAAGAGAAAGCCAAAAATGAGCAAGGGAAAAAGTAGCGCAAAGAGTGATGTTAAAGACATAAAGCTTGCTCCAGTGGGCAAGCGCCGAATTGAGTGGGCGCGGCGGAATATGCCGGTCTTGCAATTAATCGAGAAGCGTTTTTTAAAAGAAAAGCCGCTTAAAGGGCTTCGAATTTCTGCCTGTTTGCACGTTACAACAGAGACAGCTAATTTAATGATTGCGCTCAAGGCAGGTGGAGCTGATTCTGTGCTTTGCGCTTCAAATCCACTGAGCACTCAGGATGATGTTGCGGCTTCACTCGTGCGGGATTTTGGCATTCCTGTTTTTGCTATTAAAGGGGAAGCCCATGACACTTATTACCGCCACATTCACGCAGCTTTAGACCATAAGCCTCAAATTACAATGGATGATGGCGCGGATTTGGTGTCACAAATTCACGGCAAGAGAAATTCGCTTGCAAGTCAAATGCTGGGAAGTACAGAAGAGACCACAACAGGCGTGATTCGCTTGAGAAGTCTTGAGCGCAAGAAACTTCTTCTCTTTCCGGTTCTCGCAGTAAATGATTCAAAAACCAAACATTTTTTTGACAATCGCTATGGAACAGGTCAATCAACACTTGATGGCGTCATCCGGGCGACCAATGTGCTGCTTTCCGGCGCAGTGTTTGTTGTTTGTGGCTACGGTTGGTGCGGCCGCGGTCTTGCTCAAAAAGCCAGAGGCATGGGAGCACAAGTGATTGTAACGGAAACAGATGCCCTCAAAGCGCTTGAAGCAATTATGGATGGGTTTCAAGTTATGCCGCTTCGGAAGGCTTGTCCTTTGGCGGATGTAATTGTCACGGTGACGGGGAATACCGGAGTTATTCGTAAGGAACATTTTGAAGTGATGAAAGATGGGGCAATTATTGCTAATTCAGGCCATTTTAATGTTGAGATTGATATTCCTGAATTGAAAAAACTTTCTAAGCGCGTGCGAATTGCCCGTGAATTCGTGGATGAATATCTCCTTCGCGATGGCCGGAGAATTCATCTCGTGGCCGGTGGAAGACTTGTTAATCTTGCCGCAGCTGAAGGTCATCCCGCATCGGTTATGGACATGTCTTTTGCCAATCAAGCACTTGGTGCCGAATTCCTTAAGAAAAATGAAGGTCGGCTTGAGCGTAAAATTTACACTTTGCCAGAAGCAATGGACAACAAAATTGCTTTTTTAAAGTTGAAAGCCATGGGAATAGCAATCGACCAGTTGACAGCTGAGCAGCGTTCATACCTCACTTCTTGGGAGCTTGGAACATAACAATTCACTTACCTAATTGAATGGGCCGGGACATTTTTCCGGCCTGTTCAATTTTTTTTGCCAGCCTTAAGTTTCAAGCATTTCCTCTCTTTCTCCACTAAGCAATATCTCGAATCTTCATATTAATTTATTTTAGTAAGCCTTCGCTTTTCTTGACAGGCTTTCCTCGTTCCAGGCATATTTTAATCAACCTTAGCTAAGTCATGCATCTATTGGCTTGTGCTGTCAAAAACTAAATTAACCATCCAGTAAAAAAGGTACTTAAAGTAATGCCGGACAAATCATTTCTCACAATTGAAGATGTAGCTGCGCGATTTGGAATCAACTCGTCAACCGTCTACCGGCTTGCCCAGCAGGGAAAAATTCCAGCTTTTAAAATTGGTTCTCAATGGCGTTTTAGTAAAGAGTTACTCGACAAATGGGTCATGAACCGCGTGAATTTGGAGTCATAAGATCAAGATGAAATCAATCAAACGGCATATTATTTATTTTTGGGTCCCGACAATTATTTTGGCTGGATTTTTTCACTCGCACCTTGTTTTTGCAGAAGTGGGACCTGTTTCCAAAAACGCTGTCGCAAGCGACGTGAAAATTACCCGAGAAGAAATCACTTCTGCTGACGTATTTCAAAGAGCTCAAGTATTTCAAAATGAACTTAAACTTATTTGCTACGAACTCGGGGTGTCTCAAGCTGAAGCCATGTCGCTTCAAGTGTCAAATGCCGAGATGCGAGATGTTTATTACCAGGCCATTCAACTTTTTGAGCGCTCAAGAGAGTTGTCGATTGAGTATCAAGGATATCCAAGTACAGACGAAAGCTCTCTCTTTTTGAATGACCCACAGGCATTTGACGTTTGGACGGTGATGGGCAGTGCGCTTGAGTATTTGAATGGAATTAAGAAAAAACTGGGTACTTTAAATCAAGAGGGTGATGGACTCCCTCGTGACAATTCAAATCAGCCGAATTTGAACAATCTTTTGACCATGATGATTCAATTAAATCATGAGATGGACGCAGCTTCGCCTCAAGGTGTTTCTCTAAGTGATGGGTATCAAGGCATTACGTTTGCTATTGGATATTCAGCGAGGCTGCTGAGCGTGTTTCCAGATGCCAAGAGAATTCCAGATGCACCTCCGATTGAACATGGCAAGCGCTTGATTGATGTTAAGGAAAGACTGATTCAATGTGATCATTTCATTCGAGAAATTGCCCGCGTTTCTCAAGTGCCTCTTCTTTCGGTGGAGCAGAAGAATGATGTTAAAAGTCATGTGACTTCAAGCGATATTTATGATTTTTCGTTTTTACTGGTCGCTAAACTTTCAGCATTACACAATCGATTGAAGGATTCACAAGCGCTTCCCGAAGCTTATTTTTCTGGACAAAAAATTCCTGCGCAATTGCATCAGCGCGCGGGCATTCTTGAAGATCAATTGTCTCAGCTGGTTCAATTTGTCAAAGCGAATCCGAAGTGGCTTGAAACAACCGAGATGAGCCATGAGTAATGCACAAACTGGAATGTTAGAAATTGCGGAAGCAATCAATCAAAAACGAAAAGTGAATCATCGGCAGAGCCTGGGCAAAAGACTTCTTTGGTCGCATTTATTGATTGCACTAGTTGGTGTGGTGATGCTCGTTGTGGCTCTTGGATTTGCCATTTGGCTTCGAATGAGTGCTTTACACCTCGTGGGGTTTAGGGGTCCTGCTGCAGTAGCATCATCTGCTGCACTGCAAGGAATTGAAGAGACACTCTCGGCGCTCAAAGGATGGATTTCTTTTCGTGCATCACAATATGCGTCGCAGCGAAAAAATGCGTGGCACGAAGAAATAAAACCTGCTATTCGCGAATTGGTGTCAATTAGCTCCCGGTGGACAGACCCAAAAGACCAAGCGCGTCTTGCGCGTCTTGCCGAATCACTAAGGGATTTAGAAGAATGGCAGTGGTGGGTGGAAGACGCGGCAGGGGAAGTTGGCAATGAACCAGCGCGCTTGCTTTTCTCTCGCTACTTGGAGCCGCTTTTATACAACGCTGTCAACATCAGCAAGTCGCTTATTTCCCTCGAACTTAAAAAGCCGCAATCGAAGCAACGTTCCTTGATTTTGGGGTATCTTTCAGATTTACGCACTATTTTCTCAACCGTTCAAGACAAATCTAATCAGTTTCTTGTGAGCGGCGACGGCAAAGATGAGGGGGAACTTCACAACAGTGTCAATTTAGCCAAGCTTCGCTTGGGCCAGTTAACTGAACGGCAATATTTTTTGACTGAGGAACAAACGGAATTATTTGAGGCGTTGACTGAAGCTGTCAATTCATATGGAGTTTTGAGTACAAAATTGATTTCGATGCGCAGATCCGAGCGGTGGAATTTGGCGCGATTTTGGTTCGCTCAAAAAGTTTCATCTCTTGCAGAGCAAAGCAAGCAATTTTTAAGCATGATTTCACAAATGCAGGCTGAGTTGATGACACTTGACGGCACTATGGTTTATGAAATTAGTAATGTGACCATTTTGGTTTCCCTCATTTTGATTGGCGGACTTATTCTACTTGCTTACTCCATTGCTGCCCGCAGTTCAGTTCGGATTGTTCAGCCCATTGCTTCGCTTGTGCAGGCAACCCAACGCTTCGCCATGGGTGACTTGGATGTCAACATTCCGATTACAAGTGAGGATGAAATCGGCGAGCTTGTTGGGTCTTTTAATCGAATGAGGCGGACACTTAAAGAGCAGCGCTCCCAGCTTGAAGTTCAAAAGCGTGCACTTGATGAAATTGCCATTGTAGCGGAAACCGATGCTCAAGGCAGAATCACGTATGCCAATGACCGATTTTGCAAGGTGTCGCAATACAGTCGGGAAGAATTAATCGGCGCTACGCATCGACTTATTAATTCAGGATATCACTCAAAGGAATTTTGGAATGATTTGTGGAAAACCATCAGTTCTGGGCAATTGTGGCGAAAAGAAATTAAGAATAAGGCCAAAGATGGATCTCAGTACTGGGTCGATGGAACAATCGTCCCATTTTTAGGTGCAAGTGGAAAGCCTGAAAAATATCTTTCAATCCGTTTTGTTGTTACAGAACGTAAAGAGATTGAAGAGGCTCTGAGGCAGGCACTCTCAGAGTTGGGGCGGTCGAATAAAGAACTAGAACAATATGCTTACGTGGCTTCTCATGATTTAAGAGAGCCGCTTCGAATGATTGCCAGTTACGCACAGCTCTTGGTCAAGCGTCATCAAACGACACTGGATGATGCTTCAAAGGAATATGTGGAAATTATTGTAGATGGGGCAAAACGGATGCAGCAACTCATTGAAGATCTTCTTTCGTACTCGCGCGTGGACACTCAAGGGAAGTCTTTTCAAGCGGTGGACGGTAATCGGGCACTTGAAACCGCACTGCAAAATTTAACGGTAGCGATTGGAGAAGCTCACGCCAACATTAAGCGTGATTCCTTGCCAACTTTTATGGGGGATGAAGGTCAGATTGTCCGTTTGTTTCAGAATCTGATTGGCAATGCTATTAAATTTCGGGGAAAGAATCAGCCGGAAATTCAAGTGACGGCTCGCCCAGAAAAAAACGGATGGCTTTTTAGTGTGCGTGACAATGGAATTGGAATTGACGCAAAATATTATGACCGGATATTCCAAATTTTCCAGCGTCTTCATACCAAAGAGGAATACTCAGGCACTGGAATTGGACTTGCTGTGTGCCGGAAAATTGCCGAGCGGCATGGCGGAAAAATTTGGGTGGAATCCGAACTGGGCGTTGGAACTACTTTTTATTTTACAGTGTTAGAAACACCATCAACTGAATTTCAATCTACTGGGCACGAGCAAAATCATGAGTGAAAAGATACGTCGGTCAATCAACATTCTTTTGGTGGAGGATCGTCCCGAAGATGTTCGTCTGACTCAGGAAGCGTTCAAACTAGTTTCCTCGGTCAAAAATTTGTCTGTGGCAAAGGATGGAGTTGAAGCGATGGCTTATTTAAAACGGGAAGGCGTTTATCAAAAATGTACCCGTCCCGATTTGATTTTGCTTGATCTCAATTTACCTAAGAAAACAGGTTTGGAGGTGCTCAAGGAGATCAAACAGGATTCAAAATTAAAAAACATCCCGGTTATTATGTTGACCACTTCTTGCGCTGAGGAGGATGTGGCGAAATGTTATGAGCTTCACGCTAATTGCTACATTGTCAAGCCGGTCGATTTAAATGAATTTGTAGAATGCGTCAAAGCAATTGAACACTTTTGGATGAATACTGTGAAACTTCCAAATGAAATTGACGAGTGACGCTTTTTTAAATTTACCCCCTCTCCCTCTGTTGGGGGCGAGAGGAAAAGAAAAGTGCCAAACTCAAATTAAAGAGGAATAAGGAATGGAATCGATTCAGGTGCTTCTAGTTGAAGACAGCAAGTTTGACGCAAGACTTGTAAAAGAGTACTTAGTCTGTCAGTCGGCTTTTGCTTCTAGCTACACCATTCATCACTTTCCACGGCTTTCGGAAGGTTTGAGCTGTTTGGCGGAAAGGAAAATAGATGTCATTTTGCTTGACCTAACGCTTCCTGACAGCGCAGGTATTGAAACGTTGCGGGCGATTGCCGGAAAAGCGCCGCATATTCCAATCATTGTTTTGACAGGACTTGGCGACGACCGAGTTGCCAGTGAAGCAGTTTCAAAAGGCGCTCAGGATTTTATTGAGAAGGGCACGCTCAATGAAAAAATACTTCAGCGCTCAATTCAATATGCCATTGAGCGCAAGAGGTCTGAGATGGATTTAAGAAAGGCAACAGAGGAACTTAAAAAGTTGGACCAAATGAAATCAGAATTTGTCTCAACTGTTTCACATGAATTAAGAACGCCTATGACGATTGTTCGCGAGGGAGTCAGTCAAATGTTAGATGGACTTCTGGGAAGCATTACGGGGGAACAGCGCCAATTTCTCACGATGACGCTTGAAGGAATAGACCGGCTCTCTGGAATCATCAATGATTTACTCGATATGTCAAAGCTTGAAGCTGGGAGAGTTGAGATCAGCCGGCATTTGGTTGATTTGACTGCGATTGCAAACCGGGTAGTTAGTGAATTTTCAAAAAGCGAGGCAGTTCTGAAAAAGAAACTGAATCTGAAAGTAACAGCTTCTGAACCGTGTATGCACCTGTATGCAGACTCCCAAAAACTGACGCAGGTTTTGGTCAATTTGCTTGGGAATGCAATTAAATTTACAGATTCCGGGTCCGTGACAATTTCAATTATTGCTCGCGAGAATCAAGTGGAATGCCATGTCTCAGACACAGGGCGCGGCATTGGTGTTGAGGATTTGCCAAAGGTATTTGAGAAATTTCATCAATTTGGGAGAACCCCGGGCCCTGGCATCAAAGGAACGGGTTTGGGGCTTTCTATTTGCAAGGGAATTATTGAACTTCACCACGGAAAAATTTGGGTGGAAAGCGAACCAAACAAAGGCAGCAGCTTCAAATTTTTGATTCCCCGGTATTCAATGGAGCAACTATTCCAAGAAATTATTAAAGACCACATTGGAAAATCAATCAAGCGGGAAGAAGCCGTTTCATTTATTGGTCTCCATTTATCTGTGTCAGATGAGCAGAGCGCAGCGGCAAAGCTAGCGATTCACCAATTGGGCGAACTCGCACAGAAAACACTCAGAAGAAGCGGGGACATTGTGGTCGGCATTGGCGGAATTAGAGTACTTGCGGTTTTAAGCGCCACCACAAAAAAGGATGCGCGAATTGTCGAAACGAGGATTCGTGAGGCGCTTAATCAATTTTTAATCAAAGAGAAGTTGCATTCAGAAATCAAAATCGAGCTTCGTCTTGCCGGCTTTCCGTTAGATGGTTCGGAAGCAGATGAAATTATTAAAAAAATAATTTGATTAGGAGAACCCGTGAGTAAAAAAATTCTGGTAGTAGATGATGAACCATTGCTTGTCGCTTTGGTGAAATTACGGCTTGAGTCTCAAGGGTATGAAGTGGTGGTTGCCTATGACGGTGTTCAAGCTTTAGAGGCGGTGAAACACTCGCAACCGGACATGATTGTTCTTGATATTATGATGCCGGCTATGAAGGGTGATGAAGTATGTCGTCGGTTGAGGACCAATCAACAGACGAAAAATATTCCAATCGTTGTATTAACCGGGTCTCAGCATAGGGAATTTGCTGACCTATGCCTTGAATGTGGTGCTGACGAAGTGCTTCTAAAACCATTTGATTCTCAGGAACTCCTGCAATTAATCAAGAAACGAATCGCTGCTTAATGAGACAGTTACAGGCAGGCTTAACTATTAGCGCGTTTCAAGAAAAAGAAAGCACCAAACCCAAACAGGATGGAGCTTGCCCATGCGCTCAGCATGGGGAATAGTTTGCCGGCTTTTCCCAGAGCAAGTGAAACCGCTCCGCTGACGTGGAAGAGAACCACCAAACCAAGACACATGAGGACATTAAGCGCAATCATTTTTCGCGATGTGGTCCGTGCGACAAGCGGAATGGAGAGAAGCATCACGATGAGGCTTTGCCAGGGTGCCGCGAGTTTGTAGTGAAGCAACACGTTTTCACTGTCAAGTTTGATTCCACTTTGTTTGAGTTTTCCGATGTATTCTTTCAAGCTCTTGAAACTAATCGCTGGACCTTGACTCGCGGCCCTCACAAATTCATCCGGCGTTTCACTTACTTCCGAATAAATCGCAAGCTCGCGGTAGGTTGGTTCCCCAATCAGTTCGCCATTGGTTTGAAGGTTGTAGTCTGAGCATTGGTGTAATTCCCATACATTTGTTTTCCATCGGGCGTGATGTGCCACTGTTTTCTTCTTAATATTTTTCTGGGCGTCGAGCCACAAGATGATTAAGTCGTCAATCGTCTGCTTTTTTGAATCAAACCGCCGGGCATAGTAGAGTCTTTCTCGCCCTCCGTAGTGAGTGACGTTTTCAAAAATACCAGCACCGGTCTTTTGGGATTGATTTGGTTTTTGTTCAATCGATTCATGTTTGATTTCATTTGCTAATTGGTAGGACTTTGGGACAACTTGATCACTCATGAGAAAAGTGGCAATGCCGAGGACAAACCCGACAAAAAGAATCGGCCGTATGATGGAGCCAATTTCCAAACCAGCAACTTTCATGGCAATGAGCTCATTATGGTAATTAAACATGGTGAGGACATATAAAACGCCCAGAAGGCTTGCCCATGAAATGGTACTCACGAACGTTTGGGGAAATAAAGCAGCATAATATTTAAAAACCAGCGCCAAAGAAGTTCGGTTCTTAATAATTTCGTCCAGGTGGTTAAAGAGGTCGGACATGTACACTAGAAAAATAAGCGCAAGAGAGCAAAATAAGATTGGCAGAAGAAGTTGTTTGGTGAAGTAGCGGTCAAGGATGGTCATATTAATTACCGCGCTCGCGCTAAAGTAACAAAATCAACGCGCGCTGCACCACAGTTTTTAAGGACACGGGCGCATTCGCTTAGCGTACTTCCGGTCGTGACCACATCATCAACCAGCAGAATGGTTTTATTTTTAACTGCCCGCTGATTTCGCACAGAGAAGGCGCCTTGTAAATTGGTGAGGCGGTTAGCGCGCGAGAGAATACTTTGGGGCAGCGTTGATTTATTTTTTTTGAGTAGATTTTGAACCCTCGCTTTTCCAATTACTTTTTCCGAAATAATTTGTGAAATCACATGCGCTTGATTGAATCCACGCTCCTGCTTCCGACGGCTGTCAATTGGAACTGGTACGATAAAATCGTAGCGACGCTTGCTAATAGTAGCTGCCAGTGTTTTAAACGATTTACGAAAAATTTGGATGAGCCACGGTTTTTGTCCGTATTTAATCTGATGCAAGATTTGATTGACCGGTTCTTCATAGCTGGAGAGTGACAATCCAAAGTCAAAACGAGGATTTTGACTTTTGCATTTGGTACACACAGTTTGAATGGAGCCATACGGAGGGAGAAATTCAGCGCATTTAACACAGCTCGGTGACGGCGCGTTTAAGATTTTCGACTCACAGGAATCGCAAAGGTATTTTTCATGGACAAAAAGCGGCAAACGGCATGCAGTGCATTGAGCAGGGTAAATCAGCCGCATAAATGTTCGCACGTAAAATTTGAATTCCGGATTAATTTCAAACATCAAATCAATCTTATGCAATCTAAAAGGTTGTGTCAATCATAGGTTCGGTCAATTGACGTTTCATTTTGATTCTATCTTATTCTATTGAATGAAGTTAGGGAAGTGGCGTTTCTTGACAAGCGCAAGGTTCCTGCTACAATACCGCCTCATTCAAGTGTCGCTTTAATTTTTTCTGAGTTGATGAATCAGAACCAGTTGAAAGGTGGTAATCAGTGCCCAGAATTGATATTGGTGAGCATGAAAGCCTTGAAAAAGCACTTCGAAGACTTAAAAAGAAAATTGAGCGCGAAGGAATTCTCAAGGTCTTGAAAGCCCGAAAGCATTATGAAAAGCCTAGTGAAAAACGCAGGCGTAAAATGCGAACGGCAAAAAAACGAAAATTCTAACAAGCTGAATGCAGCTTCCTTCCCTCTGTTTTCTTTGGCTTTGGTCAAAATTCAGATTCCACATTTGTTGATTGTAAAGGCCTCCAGATGACCTCCTCTACAAGCTTTCAGTCTGTTAAAGGAATGGATGACCTTGTTAGCCCAGAAGTTGAACGCTGGCAAATTTTAGAAGCGTCCTCCCGTGCATTTTTTGAATCCTTTGGTTTTCGCGAAATCAGAACTCCTATTGTGGAATCAGCAGGGCTGTTCGCACGCTCGATTGGCGAGGCAAGTGACATTGTTCACAAAGAAATGTACACGTTTCAGGACCGGGCACAGAGAAGTCTCGCCTTAAGACCGGAAATGACAGCCGCTGTTGTGCGCGCTGCTTTGCAGCATGGCTTAATCAAAGATGATGAGCCTTGTTTTGTTTATTACATAGGACCCATGTTCCGGGCTGAGAGGCCGCAGGCTGGCCGAAAGAGGCAGTTTCATCAAATTGGCGTGGAGACACTCAATACCCATTCTGCTTCAAATGACGCCGAATTGCTCATTATGATTAGCGCCTATTTAAAAAGTTTTGGCCTGGAGCGATTTACAGTGAAGATTAACCATTTGGGTTCAGAGGAAGATCGAGCTGATTTTGTTTCGAAACTCAAGAAGTATTTTGAAGCTTCAAAAGAAAAACTCTGCGGTGACTGCCATTACCGACTCGCAAAAAATGTGCTGCGTATTTTTGATTGTAAAGTTGAGGCCTGCAGGGGACTAGCAGCGCGTGCGCCAAAAATCCAGCTTTCTCCTGAATCCGCCGAAAATTTGGAATCCATTACTTCTTCTTTGAATCAAGCAAAGTTTCCATATGTACATGACTCCACGCTTGTGCGCGGCCTTGATTATTACACAGGTTTTGTGTTCGAAGTGGTTTCGGAAGGTTTGGGCGCTCAGGATGCGTTGCTTGCCGGTGGCCGGTATGATTCACTTATTCATGACTTAGGAGGTCCAAAGAAAGGTGCGAGTGGATTTTCAATTGGGGTCGAACGTTTGCTCAGCGTGCTTGCGCATTACGGAGTTCACTTTGAAAAAGAAATCCAGTCAAGTTTGGTGTATGTAGCACTTTTAATCGATCAAAAAATGAGCTGTATCTTGTCGCACCGGATTGCGCTTGGTTTGTACAAAGCCAAAAAGCGCGCTCACTTTTCTTTTTCAAACACCTCACTCAAAAATCACCTGAGCCGCGCAAATAAAATGGGAGTCGGCCATGTTTTGATTGTGGGGGAGGATGAGCTTGCACAGGATGAAATCAGTTTGAAGAATATGATGACGGGAGAACAGAAGCGTTTTAAACTGGATTTACTTGCAAACGCTTTCGAATCAAAAGGACAATCAAATGTTGCGTAGTCATACTTGTGGTGAACTCAATTTGAAATATGTTGGTCAAACCGTGACGCTCACCGGATGGATTAACTCGCGGCGGGACCACGGGAATCTCATTTTTTTTGATTTGCGTGACCGATGGGGAAAAACACAGCTGGTCGTAAACTTGGAATCTGATTCGATGCTTCATGAACGCGCTGAAAAGTTGCGTTCTGAGTTTGTAGTTCAGGTTTCTGGTGTCGTCGAAAAACGGCCGGCCGGTACTTTAAATTCAAAGCTGAGCACAGGTGAGATTGAGGTACATGTCAAAGCGCTTGAAATTTTGAATACGTCTGAAACTCCTCCCTTTGAGCTTTTGGATGATTTGAATGTGTCAGAAGAACTTCGACTCAAGTACCGGTACCTTGATCTTCGTCGTCCAGCGATGATGAATCGGCTTCAATTTCGTCATCGGATTGCTCAAACCGCCCGCCGTTTTTTCGACCAGAAACAATTTCTTGAAGTAGAAACCCCTATTTTAACCAAAAGCACGCCAGAAGGTGCGCGGGATTTTTTGGTTCCATCACGGCTTGCCAAAGGTTGTTTCTATGCGTTGCCTCAGTCGCCTCAATTGTTCAAACAAATCCTGATGGTTTCAGGTGTTGACCGGTATTTTCAACTCGCGCGCTGTTTCCGTGATGAAGATTTCCGCGCGGACAGACAATTTGAACACACGCAAATTGACGTTGAAATGTCCTTCGTGACTCAAGAGGACATTATGATGATTATTGAAGAACTTCTGACGAAAATTTTCAGCGAAGTGTTTAACCGCGAGGTGAAGCGGCCGCTTCAAGTGATGACTTATGATGAAGCCATGAACAGTTATGGTTCAGACAAGCCCGATCTTCGGTATGGCCTTCAGTTTTCTGATGCAACAAGTTTACTTACTCAATGCGGACTCAAAGTGTTCAAAACAGTGATTGAAACAGGCGGTGTTGTGAAAGGATTTAAAGTCTCTCAGAATGAATTTTCACGTTCTGAACTGGATGAGTTGACCAAAAAGGTTCAGGATTTTGGCGCAAAAGGTCTTGCGTGGTTTAAAGTAGCGGAGCAGGAGCTTGAATCCCCAATCGCAAAATTTTTATCTTCGGATGAAAAACAGAGACTTAAAAATCTTTTTCATTTGACAACAGGAGACACTCTTTTTTTAGTAGCAGACCGGTGGAAAACGGTTTGCGCTGCACTTGGTGAACTCAGGCGGCATCTGGCGCAGGTGCTTCATTTAATTCCAGAAAATGAAATGAGACTTCTTTGGGTGGTCGACTTTCCACTATTTGAATGGAATGAGGAAGAGAAAAGGAATCAAGCGCTTCACCATCCATTTACTGCACCCAGAGCAGAAGACAAAAAGCTGCTTGAATCCGAACCTTTGCGTGTGCACGCGCAAGCCTATGACCTTGTTCTGAACGGAACAGAAATTGGCGGAGGAAGTATTCGAATTCATGATGAGGAAACACAGAGTAAGGTATTTGGGGTGTTGGGCATTAAATCCGAAGAGGCAAAAGAAAAATTTGGATTTTTGCTGGATGCACTTAAATTTGGAGCGCCACCTCACGGAGGAATTGCCGTGGGTCTTGACCGTCTGTGTGCCATGCTTGTGGGTGTTGAATCAATCCGTGATGTTATTGCTTTTCCAAAAACTCAAAAGGGGACTTGCCTCATGACCGACGCGCCTTCTAAGGTCTACCCCAAACAGTTAAATGAGTTGTCGCTTAAGGTGCAAGCTTGAGTTCTGAAAATTTCAACTTTTTACCTGTCATTCTGAGCCCTTCGCGTGTCATCCTGAACGAAGTGAAGGATCTAGCGCTCAAGGTAAACTCCGCAAAGGATCCTGCATTTGCTAGATTCTTCGGGCGACACCCTCAGAATGACATAAATACGGAGAAAATCTGAGTGGAAAAAACGATTAAGCTCATTTCAAATGAAGAAGCAGCACTGCTTTATGGCAGTCTTGATGAAAGATTAAGGCGTGCTGAAAACGAGTTTGGCGTACACGTATCAGCATCCAATCAAAAACTGACGATTTCTGGTTCCAAGCAAAGCGTCAAAAAAGCCGTCCAATTTTTTGAGGATGAGCTTGACCTCATCAGGAATGACGCGATGCGTGCCGCCCAAGTTGAAACTGGCGGTGGCTACGGAAAAAATCGCAGTTCAGAAGGAAAATCTGCATCATTCAAACGAACTTTAAAAGAAAAGAATTCCTCAACTTACGATGCACTCAAAGTGGACGGGGAATTACAAATGGGATTTTTTTTAAAGGGAAAGGTTGTCCAGCCTAAAAGTGAAAATCAGCGGTCTTACATTCAAAGTATTCAGCGTAATGACATTGTGATTGGCATTGGTCCGGCTGGTACTGGGAAGACTTACCTCGCGATGGCTTCAGCCATTGACGCCTTGAAGCATAAAAGGGTGAGCCGGCTTGTTTTAACCAGACCTGCTGTGGAAGCGGGAGAGAGTCTTGGCTTTTTACCAGGTGACCTGACTGCCAAGATTAATCCCTATTTACGGCCGCTTCATGACGCGCTTTATGACATGATGGATTTTGACGAAGCAGCGCGCTATTTGCGGCATGGAACGATTGAAGTGGCGCCTCTTGCTTACATGCGCGGAAGAACACTTAATGACAGCTTTGTAATTTTGGATGAAGGACAAAATTGCACGCATGAACAAATGAAGATGTTTTTAACCCGGCTTGGACAGTCGTCGCGCGCGGTGGTGACTGGGGACATCACTCAAATTGATTTACCCAGCGGAAAGCGCTCCGGTCTTGTCACCATCCAAAACATACTCCGCGAAATTCATGGGATTAAATTTTGCTATTTGAATGAGCGTGATGTGATTCGGCACAAATTGGTTCAGGAAATCATTTTGGCTTACGAAAAGCATGATCGGAAACCGTAGGTGAGGCGTCGGTCGCGCATTCAGAGAAACAATCAAGTTTTCGTTTCAAATCAGGCACCCCAGTTTCAAATACAACTTTCCCACGCAAGGCGTTTTGCGCAGGCTATTTTAAAACTTCTTCGCTTCAAAAAAGTTGTGTTGAGTCTTACTTTTGTGACAGACCGCGTGATGTCCAATTTAAACCAGCAGTTCTTAAATCATTCGTACGTTACGGATGTTTTGGCTTTTCCAGTTTCTCAGAAATTGAAAGTAAATCGACTTCAGAAATCACAGCGCGAAACTCAAAATCAATTTCTAGGTGAAGTTGTGATTGCGCCCAACCAAGCAAAGGTTCGTTCTAAGGAGTACGAAGTTTCATTTTCTGACGAGCTTTCGCGCTACATTTGCCACGGAATTCTTCATCTTGCTGGCTTTCGCGATAAAACTGTCGCTCAAACAAAAAAAATGAGACAGAAGGAAGATTTTCTTTTGACTCAATTACTTAAAGACCGCTTGGGGATTATTTCTCATGGCAATTAAAACGGATGAAGCTTTTGTTTTGACGCGGATGTGCTTCCGAGAGACTTCTATGATTCTGACGCTTTTTGCAAAGGAAGCAGGGAAAATTAAACTCCTCCTCAAAGGTGTTCGCGGTGAAAAAAATCCAAAATTGGCGCGTTTTGAACCATTCACAAAAGTGTCTGTCGTGTATTACGAAAAACTCAGGTCAGACCTTCATCTAGGAAGTCAGCTTGAGATTCTAGATGCACAATTGGGACTTCGGAATCAATTGAGCCGAATTGCTTTTGCAAGTTATTTAACGGAGCTCGTCGACACGCTCTTTGCCGCGCAGGACCCGCATGAGGATGTTTATGATTTGCTAGAGGCTTCTTTTGAGTGTCTTCAGCATTTTACACCGAGCACGGTGGCTCGGGTTTTTGAACTGAAGATTCTTGAGAAAATTGGTTGGCTTCCTATGCTGCAAGAATGTGCTGGTTGCGGCACAGAAGACTTGTTTCAAAGTTACTTCAGTCCACGTCAGGGTGGTGTTCTTTGCCTGAGTTGTAAGGCGAAAGATTCCAGCGCGTTTCCAGTTTCAAAAATGACTTGTCAAACACTTGTCTATTTTTTGAGTCATGATTTGTCCGATGCCGTTCAGCGTGAATTATCTCCTTCAAGCGAACGCGAATTAGCCCGAATTGGCGAAAGATTTCTGCGTTTTCACTTAGATTACCCCCTCCGCTCTACCCGGTTTCTTTCCGAAGTCCGGTTCCTGTTAGCTCCCAGTCGCTAGTACTACATCTAACTTTAACAATTTAAAAACTCTGCTTCACCCAAAAACTACTTCCCTCGTTTGACACCTAAAATTGAGCATGCTAGCTTTTCATTGAAGTCGCAAACCTTTCCATAAAGAGTTTAGAGTCGTGGTGAAATAGGCTTAAAAAAGGTGGTCGACATCACATGAATCACGAATCAAAAAAATATTTGTATTTTGACATTCCTAAGCAAGAACGTGATTCCGCCATTGCTTATTTGCTTGAAGCAATTTTGAAGTCAAAAATTGCGTGCTCAAAAAATAATTCCATAGAATTAAATTGGGATGAGGACGTTAACATTTATTTAGCCCATCTCTTATTTGCAGCCTCTCTTCCAGATTACCAACAGGCCATCCGCCGGTATTTGAGTGTAAATGTTAGCGACATGGCCGAGCTACTTGAGGAAAATGACGACCGCATCGTCCGTTACTTTATTTACAAAGTGAATGCAGACAATTTGTTGATTCATCTGGGCATTTTTCATGAAGTGGATGCAGCCAAAAGTGCATTCCAAAAATCCGAAAAGCAATTTGCAAGCATGGGCCAAAATTATTACCAGCAGGCTGCCGAATACAATCAAAGGATTTACCGCAGAGACACTGCAATCGGCTCCGTACTTGAAAAACTCTCGCAGCATTTTCTGTGGTACCAAAGAGTTCTGCATCATGCCCGTAAGGAATTCTTTCACTTCAGCAATCAATTTCGGGACACCGAATTTGTCAATTTTTGTGACAAACTCAGTTCGTACGAGCACAAAGCAAAAGTTTCAGAAGCAATGGACAGGTTCCTCGATCAATTTGCTTTGTGGAAAGGCCACAAGGATCGAGAAACCTACACAAAATTAACGCAAATTGCGGAGGAGTTAAAAAAATTAGACCCCGCGTTTTCGTTTGATCTAGATGGAGGAGAAAATCGTGAAGCTGCTTAAGAAAGTTTTTGGAATTGGGAAAAAAATGAACAAACACATATCTAGCGAAGAAGTGGAGAGCCGCTTTCTCAGGCTTTATTCCCGGTGGCATGAAACACATGATTTGACACTGCGTAAGAAATTATTTCTTCGTTTGAAGCTCGTAATGAGGGAGATGCCCAACTTTGATATCCGGCGAAAATTTCAAAATGCTTTCTAATACCTTCTGACATTTATTACAGGCGCTTTTTGCGCCAGTACTCATCGTGGCGACTTTGACGTCGCCTACGATTATGTGCGCCAGTACTCATCGCACTGCGCGCTTTTTGCGCGAGCACTTTCCGGGAAGAACTTGACGTTCTTCTCCGAAAGTGTGTCGGACTTGACGTCGCCTACGATGACGTATTGGTAGGAGGTATTGTACCAACACACCAAAATCAAATGAAAGTCGGTACCATATCGAAGGCAGGTGCCTAATGCGCTCAAAGATGATGTGGCTTCAGCTTGAAGATGAAAGTGATTTGAAACGTGAAATTGAGCGGAGACAAGATGAGTTCCTCGATTTGTATTCACTTTACCGCCATACCGGACTTCTCGGCGTCAAAGAGGAACTTTTGCGTAAGGCCTATGAATTGCATATTTTGAATCCGAATTTCTCTTTTCACATTTAGTTGTATTTCATAATTGCTCCGATTTAAAAAACTATTTTCTGCCCTCATTTTCCCTGCGTTGACACTGAAGCATCCGCTTTGCTAGAATCACTCCATAAATCAAGAATGGGAAGCTTCTTATGAAAACAATCATCTCCAATAAAAAAAATAAAACTGATGTTTCAACAGTAGCTTCTGAGCGCATCGGAAAGCTGCCTCCCTATTTATTTGCTGAGATTGACCGGCTCAAGAGGGAATTGCTCAAAAAAGGCAAAGACATCATTGATCTTGGTGTCGGCGACCCTGATTTACCCACTCCTAAATTTATTATTGAAGCTCTTCGCGAAGCGGCGGGTGACCCCAAAAACCACAGGTATGCCTTAGACCAAGGACTGCCTGAATTTAGAAATACCATTGCGGAATGGTTTCAGAATCGGTATGGAATCAAGCTTGATCCCAATCGAGAAGTCCTACCTTTGATTGGTTCAAAGGAAGGTATTGGACATTTGCCGCTTGCCATTGTCAATCCCCGCGACGTGGTTTTAGTTCCAAATCCGGGTTACCCGGTGTATCAATCCGCAACCTGGTTTGCCGGAGGAACGCCGGTGTCTATGCCGCTTTTGCCCGAGAATCAATTTCTGCCGGACTTGGGTTCAATCAAAGAAAGTGCTTTGAAACGGGCAAAATTAATGTACCTCAATTATCCTAATAATCCAACCGGAGCATGCGCGACAAAACAATTTTTTAAAGAAGTTCTTCGCGTGAGCAAGCAATATGGTTTTGTGGTGTGTCATGACGCGGCTTACAACGAAATGACTTATGAGGGTTACCGCGCTCCAAGTATTTTTGAAGTCAGTGGAACAAAGGAGCGGGTAGTTGAATTTCACTCTCTTTCCAAAACATTCAATATGACAGGTTGGCGCGTTGGGTTTGCTGTTGGCAATGAACACATTCTTCGGTGTTTGGCCAAAGTAAAATCCAATCTTGATTCCGGAATTTTTCAAGCGATTCAGTGGTCAGCCATTACGGCACTTAGGGATGGGGGCGACTGGGTGAAAAAGAATTGTGCGATTTATGAGCGTCGCCGGGACATTCTAATTTCTGGTCTAAATGAAATCGGCTGGAAAGTAGAGAAACCAAAAGCCACCTTTTATGTTTGGATTCCCGTTCCTGCTGGCTATACTTCTTCTAGACTTACAGCTAAATTGCTTGAGGAAGCAAATCTCGTGGTGACTCCTGGTAATGGTTTCGGAACATATGGAGAAGGTTATATTCGGATGTCACTCACCATTCACGAGAGCCGCTTGAGCGAAGCAATTCAGCGGATTAAAAATCTCCGCTAAGACTAATGGCTCGTCCTATTTTTATTGGAGTAGGGTCAAATCTTGGCGAGCGACTTCAGACCATACAACTTGCCCAACAGCAATTGGCTTGCAGCGAAGGGATTTTATTCCAGAAAAGTGCTCCAATTTATGAAACAGCGCCTGTAGGCGGACCACCACAAGGTTTGTTCCTAAATACGGTTTGGGAAGTGGGAAGCACGAAAACCCCAGAAGAAATTTTAGATTTGCTGCTTCAGATTGAACAAAATTTTGAAAGAAAACGGGAAGTGCCGAATGGGCCGAGAACGCTTGATCTGGATTTGCTTTTTTGTGATGATTTGGTGATTCAGTCGAACCGGCTAGTTCTTCCGCATCCCAAGCTCCAGAGTCGGTGGTTTGTGCTCAAACCACTTTGGGACTTGCGACCAGATTTTGTGCATCCCATATTTGGAAAAAGTGTTTGTGAATTACTGAGCGAAGTTCATGCGCCTGTTCACCCAACCACAAAAACTTTCAAAGTTTCTTAAGTCAGAGCGCCGAACGGGCCTGAAAATTGGTTTTGTCCCGACCATGGGATTTCTTCATCAAGGGCATTTGTCCCTAGTCGCAAAAGCGAAAAGTGAAAATGACGTTGTCGTGGTAAGTATTTTTGTTAATCCCGCACAATTTGGACCAAGCGAAGATTTTAAGCGGTACCCCAGAGATGTTGCTGGGGACAAAAAACTTTTAGTTGATGCCGGAGTCGATTGTCTTTTTGTGCCCACTCAAAAAGCTGTGTACCCGCGTGGCTTTCAAAAGTTGATGAGTGTCGGTGTTCTTGACCAATACTTGTGCGGGCCAAAACGCCCAGGACATTTTAGAGGTGTTGCCACGGTAGTGAAACGGCTCTTTGAAATGATTGAACCAGACAAAGCTTATTTTGGTCAAAAGGATTACCAACAAGTAAAGGTAGTTGAATCTTTGGTTAAACGATTCAAATTTCCGATTCAAATTCGAGTGTGTCCAATTATGCGGGAAAAAGATGGTCTTGCGATGAGTTCCCGAAATGTCTATCTAACTTCAGATGAGCGGAAGCGGGCTCTAGCACTTCACCAGTCGCTAAGATTGGCAAAAAGAATGATTCAAAATGGTGTCACGAATGTTTCTGAAATAAGACACAAAATGAAAGCGGTATTAAGTGGAAAAGTAAATCAAATCGACTATGCGGAGGTTGCAGATTCAGAGACTCTAAAGCCTCTCAGAAGACTCAAGGAGACTATGCTCATTGCGATTGCATGTTTTGTGGGTCAAACAAGATTGATTGATAACCTATTGGTTAAACGGTAAAATGCCCCACTTTTGATTGGGAGTAGTGATTAGGAAATGATTGAGGGGAAAAAATGATTCGCCAACTTTTAAAATCTAAAATTCATCGGGCAACCGTTACCGAAGCCAACCCGGACTATGAAGGCAGCATTACGATTGATGAGAAGCTGCTTGAAGAGGCAAATATGGTCCAATGGGAAAAGGTGCTGATTGCCAACTTAACCAATGGGTCTCGGGTCGAGAGTTATGCAATTTCCGGCAAGCGGGGCTCAGGCGTGATTTGTGCAAATGGCGGAGCCGCTCTTCATAATCATGTGGGCGATTTAGTTTTGATTATGAGTTTTTGCGCGTTAAGCGATGAAGAAATAAAGCAGCACCAGCCCAAAATTGTCCGGGTTGATCATTCCAATAAAATCCTTTCCTATTCGAAAATCTAAGCAAATGACCCGTGTCGGAATATTGGGTTGCGGAGCCATTGGCCAAGCACTAGCTAAGGCGCTATGCACGCAAAAATATCAGCACGTTCAACTTTCCTTTCTCTGCGATCAAAATCCTTCTCGAGCAATCGAACTCAAAACCCGCCTGAAATGCGCTGACATAAAAATCTTGGCTTTGCATGAATTGATTACCAAAAGTGATTTTGTTGTTGAAGCTGCTTCTATTAATGCTGCCCAAAAAATTGTTCCACTTGCACTCAAGCTCAATAAGAAAATTCTGGTGCTGAGCGTGGGAGCGCTTCTTGAGATTGGAAACTTAAGAACATTGCTCGCTACTTCAAAAGGGACCATTTATGTTCCATCCGGAGCGCTTTCTGGTATTGATGGAATTTTGGCAGCGCGGGTTGGAAAAATAACAAGCGTTGAAATTACGTCTCGAAAGCCGCTTCGGAATTTAAAAAGCTCTCCGTTTTTTCAAAAGGAAGGCAAGCGTTTTGGTATTATTCGGAAACCAACTCTTATTTTTGATGGCAATGTTCGAGAGGCTGTCCGCTATTTCCCCGAAAGTTTGAATGTTGCTGCAACACTTAGTCTTGCAGGCATTGGACCAAAACGCACACGCGTTCGGGTCATTACTTCACCTCTGTACCGGATGAATCAGCATGAAGTAAGGGTGGCGAGTAGTTCGGGGGAAATTTATTGTCAAATGCTCAATCTTCCATCCAAGACAAATTCCAAAACGAGTCAACTGGCCGTTCAATCTGCAATTGCAACTCTTTCTAAAATTTTCTCAAAAATAAAAATTGGTACTTGATGGGCGCGCAAATTATTGTTCGTGGAGCGCGGGAACACAACTTAAAGAATATTAATGTTGAAATCCCGCGCAATCAACTGGTTGTGATTACAGGGCTTTCTGGCTCCGGAAAAAGCTCACTTGCTTTTGACACGCTTTACGCGGAAGGTCAGCGCCGCTATTTAGAAAGTCTTTCAACTTATGCCCGCCAGTATTTGGAACGTTTTAAAAAACCAGACGTTGACCATATTTCAGGACTTTCTCCTAGCATTGCGATTGAACAAAAATCAGTGGCCCATAATCCAAGGTCAACGGTGGCCACCATCACTGAAGTTTATGATTTTCTGCGCTTGCTTTACTCTAAAGTAGGAACTGTTTTTTGCCCAAATTGCAAAAGAAAAGTGGAATGTCAAACCTTGAATCAAATTGCGGAACAGGTTGAAGAGATTGCCCGGGGACGGAGCGCAGCAATCCTTGCTCCAATTGTTCGCGGACGAAAAGGTGAATATCAAAAAGTGCTGCAGAGTTTTGCGCAAAAAGGTTTTTCACATGTTCGCTTAGATGGTAATAAGTGTGAGCTGCACAAACCGATTAAAATGCATAAAAATAGGCGCCATGACATTGATGTTTATGTCGACACTGTGCAGGTCCAAACTGAAAACCGGGAACGGATGAAGCGCTCGTTAAAGGTGGCGATGGATTTAGCAAATGGTCTTGTGGTGGTTTTGGTGTCCTATGGTTCAAAACAGAAATTAGATGAAGAACATTTGTTCTCTGAAAAAATGGCTTGTCCGTCCTGCCTTACTAGTTTTCGTGACCTTGCTCCCAATTCCTTTTCCTTTAATAGTCCTTATGGCGCTTGTGAGAAATGCAGGGGAATTGGAAAACTTTCTCAAGTGACATCCAAACAAATTGTGACGAATCCTGAAAAGCCTCTTCTTCGCGGTGCGCTGAATGAGGAAATTTTCTTTTCATTCAATCAATATGTCATTGAAGATTTGGTTTATAAGTTGCGCGAGCATTTTCATTTTGATTTGGCAACGCCATATCAAGATTTGCCTGAAAATGTCAAAGAGGCATTGCTTTGGGGAGCTGAAGACATGACGGGTTTGATTGGGGAACTTGAAGAATTGTTTTATTCAACAAGCTCGCAGGAAGTAAAGCGAAAGGTAAGAAAGTTTATTCGGGAGGATGTGTGTCCGTCTTGTCTGGGCGCGCGGCTTAAGAGGGAGGCGTTGGGAGTTCAGATTGCTGGTAAAAATATTGTGGAATTGGCAGCGCTTCCAGTGGAAAAGGCGCTTCAATTTATTCGAGCAATCCATTATGAAGGAAACGAGAAAAAAATAGCGACGCCAATTTTAAAAGAGATTGAGGACAGAATTTCTTTTCTTGCTGATGTGGGGCTCAGTTACATTACTTTGGACCGGCCGGTTAATACGCTTTCGGGTGGAGAGCTTCAGAGAATCCGTTTGGCTGCACAAATTGGAGTGGGCTTAACCGGAGTGCTTTATGTTTTGGATGAGCCTAGCATTGGTCTTCATCAGCAGGACAATGAAAAACTGCTCAATTCACTTACTCGGCTCAAAGAATTAAAAAATACAGTTGTGGTGGTTGAACACGATGAAGAAACTATGCGGCGAGCCGACTACATCATCGACCTTGGTCCAGGAGCTGGAGAGCACGGTGGAAAAATTGTTGGATGCGGAACCGCTCATGAGCTTCAAGCTCTGAGTCAATCGCTCACAGGTTCTTACCTTTCTCGCGCTCGAACTGTTGCTTTTCCTGGAGAACGTAAAGACTACCGGAAGGCAAAACAACTATTGATTAAAGGTTGTGCCGAGCACAACTTAAGAAATATTGATGTTTCCTTTCCACTTGGATGCCTGACGGTAGTCACCGGAGTTTCCGGGTCTGGCAAAAGCACTCTTGTTCACGACATTTTATTTCGGGCTTTACACAATTACGCCTGGAAAACAGATTACGCGGTTGGCAAGTTTCGCACCATCAACAATCTCAATCTCATCGACCAAGTTTCAGAAATTGACCAAAAACCAATCGGCCGAACCCCACGCTCTAATCCTGCAACATACACCGATTTTTTTACAGCCATACGGAAACTTTTTTCGGAAACCCGAGAAGCTAAAGTGAGAAATTTTAGTCCTTCGCGATTTAGCTTCAACTTAAAAGGTGGTCGATGTGAACTGTGTCGTGGTGAAGGTTACCAGCGGCTTGAGATGAGTTTTCTGCCGGATGTGTTTGTTCTCTGCGAGTCCTGTTTGGGAAAGCGTTACAATGAAAGCACTTTAGGTGTCCGGTACCGCGGAAAAAATATTGCTGAAGTTCTGGATTTGACCGCTGAAGATGCGATGAATTTTTTTGATGCGATTCCAATGGTCAGAGACCGTCTCGCTCTTCTCTGTGAAATTGGGCTTGGTTATTTGCGGTTAGGACAATCGTCCACTACTTTGTCAGGAGGCGAGGCTCAGCGGATGAAGCTTGCGAGCGAACTTAGCAAGCGAGAAACGGGTAAGACACTTTACATTCTAGATGAACCCACTACTGGACTTCATTTTGCTGATGTTGAGAATCTTTTGAAAGCATTGATTCGGCTCAGAGATTCCGGAAATACAGTTGTTGTGGTAGAGCATAATCTTGATTTGATTAAGGTTGCCGATTTCATTATTGATTTGGGTCCAGGCGGCGGGGAACATGGCGGGGAAATTATGGCGGCTGGTTCACCAGATGAAATTTGTAAAGTTAAGAAATCCATTACAGGTCAATATCTCGCTAAATACCTGAATCGAACTACAGCTAATTAATAAATCCTTGATGGTTAAGGAGTTGGTTCACCTAATTTTTTCTCTCTCGCTGCCTTGACACTCAATATTTGGGCAGGTATACTTATTAAAGAATTTAATAAAGTAATAAGTTTGGTTATCCTGCCCAATAGTAATAAGGAAGGAGATGCCTTTTAGCAGTTAAATAAAAGGCAACCGACATGAAAGTAAGTTTGAGGAGACTACTTTTCAGGCTTGCATCTTTCATGGTATCAATCTGCCTCATCAATCTCCAGATTTTCGACAGTTCAATTCATCAAATCCATTTCTCAACCACTCTTTACGCTGCCGAAAATAATTTCCAAACTGCACAAAGAGATGAGGAAACTCTGGTACCTGTCATTCCTGCATTGACCGACAAGCCCATCGAAGTTGAATCTGTTCCTATAAATTCCCAGCCTTTAATTACCGACCTTGATTTTTTAATGCAGGGTTCATTCACACCGTTTTCTAATTCCAACGAAATTTTAGATCAAGAACAAACTCATACAAATGATGGTTATGTGACTGAGGTGTATGAATCAGCTTCGGATGGTTTGCATGAGCTTCAATCGGGAGTTGCAGCCGCTTATTTGGCGCGAAATCTAAATGTGGAAGATTTGCAAAAGCTGCGTGATTACGACGAAGAGGTAGGGCTTTTGGTGGCAGGTGAATTTGTGGTGGTGTATTCAACTGGTGACGACGAATTTATTCGCGCACTTCCGCCGGTCGCGTCCCTCATTGAAAACCCTCACGTTTCAATCTCTTCCCATTTCCATAAAGAGCATGGCCCAAGCGATGTTGATTTTTTGAATACTCACGGCACCCAGTATGTCATTGGCAGAGATGAGAGCGGTGTTGAGGTTGTGTGGATTTATAATTTGAGCGGA
>JAHFHD010000007.1:0-3688 GCA_023247075.1 Candidatus Omnitrophota bacterium
TGAAAAACTCAAGGAAACTCAGGAGAAAATTAAAAGACAAACAGGAAACGAAATTACATATGTGCAAGGGGATGTGCTTGATCAAAAAGATTTGGAAAATCTCTTTAATGCAGCGGTCAAAAAACACGGTCATGTTGATATTGTGGTCAATAACGCAGGCGTTTCTGGTGACGTAAAGCTAATTGCAATGATTCCGCCGGCAAAGTTTATTCAAGATGCGCTGATCCATCTTCACATTTGGAAAACCACCACGATTTTCAGAAAATTGATGAAAGACTATCGCCCGAAGGTTCAAAAACCTTTTCATCTTAAAATCGCAGAGTCGATTCCAGGCGTTAGAAATATCCTCGCTGTAAAGCAAGCGTTAAAACCTTATCAAGAAAGAGAAAAGCACCCGCCCGCGACGATTGTAAATGTCGCATCGTTTTTTACTAAACCTTCACGATTTATTGCAAGGCCATACCTTTATCGAACACCTTATACCATTGCGCAGGCGATGAAGATCGCGTTTACAAAGCTTGTGGCTCATGTGATTGAGCGAAGCGATCTTGCATCTATGGCTGTTAATCCGGGGCCCTTTGATGGGGAAAGGATTTTTATGGTTTATTTGAAAGGCGCGAGAGTTCGCAGGATTGTCAAGGGAAGCAAAATTACAGCTGACCAAATTCGAAAGGCGACACGCGAACTTCATCCTCATGGTCGTTTTGTAAAAGATATAGAGGTTGCAAAGAATATTATGTATGCGACAGCGGTTGAAGTGAGAGATTCATTCAACGGGGAAGTCATTTCGATGGGCGGGATTGATTACGCAGTGCCTCCTGCCGTAGCTCCTTCTTTTGAATTGGGCACACGGCCAGACCTTACCGGTAAAAACATCGTTTTGATGGGTTCGGAGCATACGCATAATCGATTAATCTATTTAGCAAGGGGATTCATTGCATCAGGAGCAAACGTATTAATTGCTTCGACTATCGCAGCTTCTCTAAAAGATGAGCTTTCCGCATTAGGCGATCGAGTTCAATATGCTGAAGTTAAGGTGAATGACCAGGATTCTATGTACCGATTTTTTAAGTCGACGCCAGTTCTTGACCATATTTTCTATGTGACAGGTGAGCCGGATATTCATGAACCCTATTATGAAATGGAACCTGAAAAAGCCGAAACCATGATTCGCGAAAACGCACTCTATCTAGGCGCTTACCTCGGAGTTTATGTCACTCGAGCGATGATTTATCGCGCGGCAGAATCAATGAAACTTTCTGATCCGAGGTTCAAAACATTTGATGCATTTTCTGAATTAATGGAACGCGAACTTGATCAAGAAGAATTTTCGGATAGGGAACGTAATCTGTTTGCCGCTCTTTTTAAATCAGAGCGGTTAAAAGTAAGTTTTTGGAAAACAATGCTGTCGTTTTTTTTCCGCCGGCCTTCCGAGTCATACACAGAGCTTAAGTTAAATCAAACAGATCGCAAGAGGTTTAAATCACTCGTCACGCAATACATGAATCAAGATGTGGCTGCTTTATGGCATGACCGCGACCGCGCTTTTCTTGAGCAGATCATTGGGGGGCTATTAAACGGCGAACAAGATGAACAGAAAAAGCGTGCGCTTGAAAAACTCTTAAACGGTGTCAAACGTCTTTGGACAAAAGAAGAATCAGAAATCCTGCAAAAATTAGAAAAGGGCGCGCGAGGGAAAATTACCGTCATTGAACCCGATTACCCAGAGGGAGCTAAAACCGACGAGCTTCAGAGATTGCGTATGGACATTTTTCGCGAAGGAATCGAAGCTCTTTTTACAACAGTCGCATCGGAAATGGCGGATATTAAATCAAAAATTACGGTGAATATTATTCATCCCGGAAGTTTGCGGGACGGAAAAGGAGATCCCCAAAGGCTTAATCGAATGGCCATTTATCTGGCATCAGACCGTGGCAACAAAAAAAACGGGCTTGTCTTTGAGCCGGATGAACAGAACGCGGCGGACAACTGGCAAGAGGGAAAATTAGAGGGAAAAGTGGCTTTGGTTACAGGTGGGGGGATCAATATGGGTAAGGCGATAGCGCTGAAGCTTGCAAGCGAAGGAGCGAAGGTTGTGATTTCGGGGATGGCCTTTGAGGAAGAGAGTTTAAAGAAAACGGTTGGAGAGTTTCAAAGTCTTGGTTTGAAAGCGGATTATGTGCTTGCGGATATTTCAAAGGATGAGGATGCGGAGAAGCAAATTCAACAGACGCTCAAAACCTATGGGAAGATTGATATCCTTGTGAATAACGCGGGGATTGCGGGGGGATTTTCAAAGATTGAAGAGATTCCGATTTCAACGGATGGGAAAACGGATTGGAATACGACCCTTGCGACGAATTTCATAGGCAGTTGGTTTTCGATAGTCAAGACGGTACGAGCGATGAGGAAGCTTAAAATAGGAGGGGCCATCGTCAATATTTCCACGTATTACGCGGATCAACCTTATATATTCAGGGGGATTTACACGGTTCCAAAAATTCTTCAGAAGGCGCTTACTAAAATTTTAGCCCCTTCTCTGAGGAAGTACGGGATCTCGATCATGGATGTGCGACCGAGTCTGATCCGTGGACCGAGGATGGATTTGGTGATTAAAGGAAATATTGAGAAGCTAGAAAAAGAAGGTGTTTTGGATAAGGCTATGCTTACTCGAATGGAAGGTGAAGTGAGCCGTGCTGTCGGCGCCGGCAATGAGCGAGTGAAGAAGCAGGTTGAAGAGCTTGAGGCGAGGCCCAAAGAAGTTCCGGCTCAGTATGTCAAACCCATTGTTTGGTTTTGGGAGAATTTGACTCCTGACATTAAGGAAATTAAAGCCCGCACCGATCTTTCGCCCGAGATTAAAGAAACACTTCTGAATTTTAAACGGGAGATCCCGTTAAATCCCCCTTCCTTTGAAGATGTGGCTGATAAAGTACTGTCTTTGGTGCTTAGCGCTCCGAATCAATCAGGAATCGAACACTTTGTTTCCACTTTAGAACCAGACCTTCCGCATCTTGAAAGTGACAATGTGGTCCGGGTTGAAAGAGAGGCCGCGCCAAAAGCTTTCTCGGACGGAAAACTTTTAATTGCAGCGTTTGATAAAAGCCAGACGACGAAAAAGCGAGTGGATGAGATTGCGAAATCATATGCTATGGCAGGTGTCAGAGAAATTGTCATTGGAGTTTCTCCTGAAATGGAATCTGACTACCGGTCCACAAATTTTTTAGCACATAACCGCACGCCAACGATTTGGGTTAAGCCAGTCAATTTCTCAGACGAGCAAAGCGTCCAAACCTTCTTCGCATCCCTTGGCGTTTTAGAAGGCAGCGTTTTAATTACCGGAGAACCCGGTGAAAGCGCTCAATTTTTAGACCTTCCAGCTCATATCAACTTAGGTGAGCTTGATGACGCTGCATTCAAAACTATAGAAACTAATTACACCAAACAGCTCAATCACTTTCTGGATCAATTCGTGACAGGCTCTCTCTTATTTGCGCGGGAGTCTTCAAAAGCTCTGGCAGATGGCCGCGGATTTTATTATGTAGGTCCTGAAACGAATGATCCAGAATCAATTCTGCTCCGAGATGCCCTCGCTCAAATTGTAAGGGAAAAGGAAGTGGAGCGGACTATTCTTGGTAACAAATCCAGGAGTCTTCACGCGCATATTATTAATCCCAGCCAAGCTTCA
>JAHFHD010000007.1:3698-35565 GCA_023247075.1 Candidatus Omnitrophota bacterium
ATCAATTCTGCTCCGAGATGCCCTCGCTCAAATTGTAAGGGAAAAGGAAGTGGAGCGGACTATTCTTGGTAACAAATCCAGGAGTCTTCACGCGCATATTATTAATCCCAGCCAAGCTTCAGCAGCGGCAATTGCCGAAACGATTATGCATTCTGAACTTCGAAGCAGCGATCAAAAAGAGGATAAACGTGTTGTGGGAAAGTTAGAGGGGAAAGTGGCTTTAGTCACAGGTGGCGGGATCAATATGGGGAAAGCAATCGCGCTAAAGCTTGCAAGCGAAGGAGCGAAGGTTGTGATTTCGGGGATGGCCTTTGAGGAAGAGAGTTTAAAGAAAACGGTTGGAGAGTTTCAAAGTCTTGGTTTGAAAGCGGATTATGTGCTTGCGGATATTTCAAAGGATGAGGATGCGGAGAAGCAAATTCAACAGACGCTCAAAACCTATGGGAAGATTGATATCCTTGTGAATAACGCGGGGATTGCGGGGGGATTTTCAAAGATTGAAGAGATTCCGATTTCAACGGATGGGAAAACGGATTGGAATACGACCCTTGCGACGAATTTCATAGGCAGTTGGTTTTCGATAGTCAAGACGGTACGAGCGATGAGGAAGCTTAAAATAGGAGGGGCCATCGTCAATATTTCCACGTATTACGCGGATCAACCTTATATATTCAGGGGGATTTACACGGTTCCAAAAATTCTTCAGAAGGCGCTTACTAAAATTTTAGCCCCTTCTCTGAGGAAGTACGGGATCTCGATCATGGATGTGCGACCGAGTCTGATCCGTGGACCGAGGATGGATTTGGTGATTAAAGGAAATATTGAGAAGCTAGAAAAAGAAGGTGTTTTGGATAAGGCTATGCTTACTCGAATGGAAGGTGAAGTGAGCCGTGCTGTCGGCGCCGGCAATGAGCGAGTGAAGAAGCAGGTTGAAGAGCTTGAGGCGAGGCCCAAAGAAGTTCCGGCTCAGTATGTCAAACCCATTGTTTGGTTTTGGGAGAATTTGACTCCTGACATTAAGGAAATTAAAGCCCGCACCGATCTTTCGCCCGAGATTAAAGAAACACTTCTGAATTTTAAACGGGAGATCCCGTTAAATCCCCCTTCCTTTGAAGATGTGGCTGATAAAGTACTGTCTTTGGTGCTTAGCGCTCCGAATCAATCAGGAATCGAACACTTTGTTTCCACTTTAGAACCAGACCTTCCGCATCTTGAAAGTGACAATGTGGTCCGGGTTGAAAGAGAGGCCGCGCCAAAAGCTTTCTCGGACGGAAAACTTTTAATTGCAGCGTTTGATAAAAGCCAGACGACGAAAAAGCGAGTGGATGAGATTGCGAAATCATATGCTATGGCAGGTGTCAGAGAAATTGTCATTGGAGTTTCTCCTGAAATGGAATCTGACTACCGGTCCACAAATTTTTTAGCACATAACCGCACGCCAACGATTTGGGTTAAGCCAGTCAATTTCTCAGACGAGCAAAGCGTCCAAACCTTCTTCGCATCCCTTGGCGTTTTAGAAGGCAGCGTTTTAATTACCGGAGAACCCGGTGAAAGCGCTCAATTTTTAGACCTTCCAGCTCATATCAACTTAGGTGAGCTTGATGACGCTGCATTCAAAACTATAGAAACTAATTACACCAAACAGCTCAATCACTTTCTGGATCAATTCGTGACAGGCTCTCTCTTATTTGCGCGGGAGTCTTCAAAAGCTCTGGCAGATGGCCGCGGATTTTATTATGTAGGTCCTGAAACGAATGATCCAGAATCAATTCTGCTCCGAGATGCCCTCGCTCAAATTGTAAGGGAAAAGGAAGTGGAGCGGACTATTCTTGGTAACAAATCCAGGAGTCTTCACGCGCATATTATTAATCCCAGCCAAGCTTCACCAGCGGCAATTGCCGAAACGATTATGCATTCTGAACTTCGAAGCGCATATCCATTTAGGAAAGCTCGTACAGTCTCAACAAAAACTAAATCTTCTGCTAACGCAATGAAGATTATTCGGAAACTTTTGGAAGGGCACAAACCTACTTTGCGTGAGGTGGTCAACTGGATTGAAAATGGAGACGAGCGAGCAACCGTTGTTCTTCGCGAAATTGACGAAGTATTAAAAAATAAGAAAAGCCGCTCAAAAATTGTTGGCATTACGGGTGCTGTCGGTGTTGGGAAAAGCACATTGGTTGAAGATTTGATTGCTGCCTATCGCAAAGATGGTAAGGCCGTAGCGGTGATCGCAATTGATCCCACCAGTCCGGTTACAGGTGGTGCAATTCTAGCTGATCGCATGCGGCTTTCGCATAACATGGTGACGGATAAAGATGTTTTTTATCGCAGCGTTGCAACAAGGGGCGGCAAAGGCGGACTCGCGCCAAGCACCGCGGATATTTTAAAAGTCTTCAAGATTTTTGGAATTAAAGCGACGAATGCATATGATTTCGTTTTAGTTGAAACAGAGGGAGTTGGGCAATCACAAATGAGCGTTCGTCATGTGGTGGACACAATGGTGGCTGTGCTTACGCCGGGCGGAGGCGACATTCTTACTTTAAGCAAAGAAAGTTATGCCAAACATGCTGACATCGTGGTTGTGAATAAGGCTGACTTTAAGGAATCCACAACAACACTTGATGATGCAGTTCGCATATTTTACAGGAGAGATTCTACGGGATGGCAAATACCTGTCATCAGAACCGTTGCAGTTAAAAGTAAGGATGAAGGCATTTTGCTGCTCAAGAGAGAAATCGCTGCTCATATTGAGCATGCCAATCAAATTCAAGAAAAGCAGCGAAAGGTAGCTGCGTACGTCTCGCCGTTTAAAAAAGAAGTCCTGCCAAAAGGAAAAGTGCTGGTAATTGATTTGAATGAACAGAATCGTGCTGTTGAATTCTCACACCAGCTTAGCTGGAATGGTTACGAAGTGGTTTACCTCAATCTCAAGGAACATCTTTTGAAAATGCTTCAAAATAAAGAACCCTTTTCAATGAATAAGCTGATTGAAAATGAAGGCGTTAACGCTGTCTACATTGAAATTGGAACTTTTCAAGAAGCAGATCTATTTGTAAAAGCGGCAATCGGTGACATAGAGTCGTGGGACAAGGTTTCCATTATTGCAAGGTCTCGGTCTGGGAATCTTGACAACGTTATTTTTGGCGTAGGAAGAGATTTCGAGCAAGGCATTCTTCAAAGTGAATCTGGGGGTCACCACGCAACTCTGGTCCAGTCCATCGTAAGCGATGAAGACGTTCTTAATTTATTAGATGGATGGATTAAACGTCCAGAGTTGCCGAGTGAGCATGATTGGGACACGCTCGTTCAGAATGCAGTTGCGAATGGCCGTTCTACGGTGCCGGTGCTTAAGCTCATGCGTTTTATTGAAAATGGAGTAGGCGGCTATCAAAAAATGGATGAGCTTGTTTTCCAACTTCCGCGCGAAGCTTACCGCATTGGTTTTTCTGGTCCTCCGGGTGCCGGAAAAAGTTCACTTATTGCGAGCACAATAAAAGAATTTAGGCGGCTTGGACTTAAAGTGGGCGTTATTTCAACGGACCCCTCCAGGACTCGCGGTGACGGCGCTCTTTTGATTGATCACCACAGAATGCAAGAGTTTCTTAATGACGACGACGTCATGATTAGAAGTCTCGCTTTAAGAGACGGAGAAGGCGGCATTGCGCCTACCGCTGAAGCGATTGCGCGTCTCATGGATGCGATGGGTATGGATATTATTTTGCTTGAATCTGAAGGGATTGGCCAAACCCAAAATGAAATTTTAAAACACGTAGACACGAGCATTCTTGTGCTGAGCCCCAATTATATTGGCGATATTCAGGCGATGAAGGCAGGTTTTATGGAAGGACACCATATCTACGCGTTAAATAAGTCGGAGCGCGAAGCAGCGCATGCATTTACTGCGGGAGTTGAACTTGAAAGTGGTCTTTCCACGCAGCCTTTGAGAGAACACAACTGGCGGCCGGTCATGGTAAAAACTTCTGCTATAGATCAAACTGGCATTGCAGAACTTGTTGTGCGAATTCATGAACACGCCGAATTGGCGCTTCAGATGAAACCGCGTCAGGAACTTAGAGGAGGGAAATTTGAAGAAGTTGTTCAGCACTTAAACGAAGCGCAAAAACCCTTGTCATATTGGACGCGCGTCCTTCGCGAAACGCATGACAAAGAATATGCAATTGAAAAAATTAAATCCCAAGTCAAAGAACATTTAGACCATGTAATGCAATTTATTGACAAAGATGATTTTAAAACCCGTGTCGTAAAAGTTGTACACACGGCAATTATTGTTCAAGACGCAGCGAGTTTTGGTCTTCCTACGTATGAAGTTGAGAGTGAAAAAACTCGTGTGGCCATGCTTGATCTCGAAGATGGAACGACTATTGAATTTATCGAGCCGCATCATTCTAGAACTGATCTCAAAAACTATTTAGCGAAAAAGGGTGAAAGCATTCATCACGTGGCAATGGCAGTGCAAAATTTAGATGAAACAGTCAAGCAAGCCGAGCAGCTTGGTTTGGGCGAAAAAACCCGTCAGGCAACAAATGAGTACGAAGGTTACGCCGCCGCATTTATTTTTAATCGTCAGGAAAAACTGTTGCTTGAATTTGTAGAATATCAGGATGGCAAAGAGAGAAAGTATGCTCAGGTGCTCGACCGAGGTGATTTGCCTGATGTGGAAGCAGCCGGACAATATCCCTTTACAGGCGGAAATTTTCCAACAACTAAGGGTCCCGGAGGATATGGTGACCGTCAGTATTTAGGGCGTTCAACAAGGGAAGAGACTAATAGGGGATATCGGCAAATTCAAAGTACTGGGTCTCTCAGATTCAGCGTAGCAGCTCAAAATGCCACTCAGATTGGGCTTGAATCCAGCCACCCGCTTGCTCGGTACAACATTGGATCCGAGGGAGCGCCTTTCGATACGCTTGATGATCTTGACAAACTTTTTAGCGGTATTGATTTTACAAATCCAAGCGTTACTGTTTCTTACACACAAAATGCGGCGGCGGTACCGGTTGTTGCAATGCATATTGAGTTGGTCAGGAAAAGATTATTGGCCAAGGGTCTCACAGAACATCAGGCCGAGGAATTTATCAGGACAAAATTAAGCGGCACAGTTCAGCATGACAATAATAAAGAGCGGGCGACTCGTAATAATTTTGGTATTTCTGCTCTAGGTTCTGAGCGGATGCTGAATGATTTTTTTGAATGGCGAGCGCGAAACCTAACTAGGTGGAATTCTATTTCAGTTAGTGATTACCATTACCGCGAAGCCGGCGCAAGAGACGTTCAGGGAGTTGCATTTGCACTCGCCAATGCCATTCTTTACGCGCAATCTTTCTTTAAAAATAAACCACGCACACAAGTAAAGATGAGCGAGTTGCTTGAGCAGTTTACTTTTTTCTACGATGCTTATCTTTTTGAAGAAACAGGCGAAGATTTTGTTCGCGAAGTAGCAAAGTTCAGAGCGGCCAGGAGACTTTGGGCGAAAATCGCGAAGCATGTTTTAGGCGCCCCGGATGATGGAGGAAAAAACAAGGCTTGGATGCATCGGTTTCACACGCAAACCTCTGGGGTTCCATTGAGCGACAAAACAGAACCGCAGCAAATGTTGAACGTCATCCGCGTTCTAACCGAGGGTCTTGCTGCGATTTACGGAGGGACGAACACACTTCATTTGGATGCTTATGATGAAGCGACGAATCCACCTACGGAACATTCTTTAGAAATTGTCATGGATTCACATCGAATTCTTCAAGAAATCGTAGGAGAAAATCCAAATCCGGATTTGCTTTTTGAAGGTGGGGATGAACTTTTAAAGTCTCACATCACTCAACTTCAAGCAAAGGGATTTAATTTAATCCGCCAAAAAATGAAGCCCGCAACTGGCGAATGGACACCAGAACTTGAAATTCACATTAAGCAGTTAATTGAGCACGAGGTAATTAAGAAACTAGGTTCGCTTGATCATGTCCGAGAGAAACTAAACCAGTACACAAATGAAATAGAGCGTGAAGCTTATGATATTATTCAAACCATTTTGAAATTGCATGAAGAAGAAGGCCCAGACGCTATGGCGGCGTTTCAAAGCGATCTCATTCAGAAACAAAATATCAGGAAACAAATATTGCGTGAGAAGCGGTTACAAGCAGCTCCAATGAATGCAAAGAATACAAACGTTTTATCGCAAACGCCGCTCGCAGAGAAAGCGCTTCCTTCTCTTGGTGAAGCAATTGCAAAAATGAAGGATTATGTTCAAAGGAGAGATGCAGAAATTAATAAGCTTGAGATGCATAAAGGAAATAGAAATAACGCAGACGTTCAGAACACACTTGAAAATTTAAAAAAAGCGGCGGAATCTGGTGAAAACACTGTACCATTTTTTCGTTTGTCGGCACGCGCTGGTGCGACCATTGGGGAAATGATGGAAGTGATGGTGGGTGTTTATGGGCCATACAAGAAAACCATGTTTCCAGCTAAAACGCTTAAAATGCCAGATGTAAAACAAATTAGAAGCACACGTCCTGTCCGAATGTACCTTGCGAAATTGGGTTTGGATGGTCATGAGCGCGGACTTAATTTAGTGGCTGCAGCGGCTAAAAATGCAGGTGTCGAAGTCATCTATGGCGGACTTCGCCACACGCCTCATATGGTAGCAAAAGCAGCGCTTGATGAAGGCGCAGACATTATTGGTATTGGCTCGCTTTCGGGAGATACCCTTACGTTTGCCCATGAATTGATGCAGGAACTTGAGAAGCGCGATGGCAAAGTCAAAGTTGTGTTTGGCGGTGTCACACTTGACAACGGTCCTTACTTAAAAGTGCTAGGAGTTGACCATACTTTTGACCCAAGCAAAGGCACTGGTGAACTTGAGCAATTAATTGATTATGTTCAAATTTATGCTGATGAATATGCTCCTGTTCATAGCGAAGTGAGAAATGATTTGCTCAATAGAGATGAACTCCGGTCAAGTTTGCTCTTATTTGAGTTCTTGAAAATTAGACTTCTTCCATTTCACTATTTGAATGAGCGCGGTAAAGAATTTGCTGCCAGTGTTCTCAATTGGATGAATGGGGAACAGCTTTATGGTGCAAGCGCGGAAATCCTAACAATGAATCAACCGCCAGATTCTTTTAACATGCTTTCAAATCCCAGTCAGGCAGCTAACCTTAAAATTCAGATGGCTGTTTTCTTTAATGGAATGCCCAATTTTTCTGGGCAAGCTGGTCAACTGGATCAACGTGTTCAGGTACTGATTGATTTCTTAAGTCATACAAAGCATGCTCATGTTCAAATGATTGTTCCGGGAGCGAGTCGAATAGAGTTAAACCAATTGGAGCAAATGATGATTCGCGAAATTTCAAGGCGTCGCCAAAACACTGGATTAAAAACAACCGGCGTTGATTTAGTTGTTACAGACCACTTGTCTAGTGATGTTCGTTTGACAAGCGGGCTTAGCCGGTCATTCGTTTTTGATGCAAATAAAGATCGACTGAAAGTTATTTCCGCGCGATTGGATGAACGTTCTCAAACACTTCTAATGTTAGGTGAAAGTGCTGAAGGACTGCTTGCCGGGATTAATACCGTTGTCATGCAGCCGCATATTCCACAGGGAATACAAACAGAGTCTGACATTTTTAGCTTGATGGAAAATCTTGAACTTGCGGCACGCTTGAGACGGTCAACACAAATCGCTGCTTAAGCTGTACACGAGGGAATGGCATATTGTGTACTTTGTCATTCCCGCGAAAGCGGGAATCCACAGATCATGGATCCCCGCTTAAAGCATGCGGGGATGACAGGGGTATTATGGAGGCAAAGAACACAATTTTGGTTGCGCGATCGGATGCACCCAGCTTAGTTTTCTTAATTGACTTAAATTAATTGAACGTGATATATTTTGCGCACTGCGAAGCTTCCCGCGGGAAGTTTTGTAAATCCAATCTCCGAAAGGAAATCTAAATCTCATGAACGATGCCCCCAAGAAACTGATGAGTGTCATTACTCTGTCTTTTTTCATTTTTACTCAGTTGGTTACACCTTCTGTTTTTGCTCAAACAGTCAAACAATTGCCGCGAGAGGTGAATGTAGCGCCTTCCTTTCAATTGTCGATTCCCGAAGAACTCGGCTCGATTGACGAACTCTTGACCGGAAACGGGCCAACCATTATTCACATTCAAACAGCGCACGGCAATTATGGTGTGCAGAAAAAAATCCAAGCCATCCTTCATCATCTAAAAAATCAATATGGCATCAAACTGTTGCTGCTTGAAGGAAGTTCCGAGAAACTTCGCCCAGAGCTGCTTGACCTTTTCCCGAAAGATCACGCGCTTACCATGGACATTGCCGACCGGCTCGCAAAAAAATCATTGGTGAAGGGCGCTGAACTATTTTTACTTGAAGCGCGAGACGCAAATGGTTATGGAATTGAAGATGTTTCAGCCTATGTTGAGAATGGCCGCGCGTTTAAATTGGTTTTAAGTGAGCGTGAAAAATCACAGGAATTTTTAAAAGACTTAGACATTCAAATCAAAAGTCTCGCATCCAGCTACCTCAATAAATCCTTAAGAGAATTTTTGACTCAGCTAGAGTCTTACGAAAATCAAATAATTCCTCTTGCGCATTGGATTGGTATTTTAAAAGAAGAAGCCAAAAAGAATCTTGAGCTTGATCTTTCAAATCCAATTTTTCAACTTAAGTGGCCCATGCTCGTGCGGTATTTCGTACTTGAAAGACTTGAGTCGAAACTTGATTTAGAAGCACTTAAAGCAGAGCAAATTGCTTTTTCAAAACAAATTAAGCCTTTTGTGTCCCCATCCTTATTTGAAGAAGTGGATGGATTGCTCAGCGAACCCCTTTCAAGGCATCACCTTTCTGACCCTGAAACCACCCAGCTTTTTGAGAAATTAGTTTCAAGCCTGCCTTCCAATTTTGACTTTTTTCATTACCAGAATGTGGTGGCGCTTATGGGCCACCTGATTGTGCAAAGCGAACTAAAGGGCGACCTCCTCATGAATGAGGTGGACCGGCTTTCTAGTCAATTAGCAGACAAATTTGCCGCCACCGAAAATGAAAAAGAAATTTCAAAAGCACTTCGTGATTACCGGCTTCTCACGCGTCTTTTTGCGCTTGAATTGTCACCAGAGGACTATGCCCAAATACTTGGCAAGCGCTCCTCTTTAAATCCCAAAAATCTGATTCGTCGTTTTCAAGAAATCAATTCTAAAAAGCGTGTTCGCGATCTTAATTTTAAACACGTTGAAGAAATTGAAAGCCTCTTTAATCATGCCTTTGAATTTTATCGCGGTACAAAAGAACGCGATTCAAAAATGCTTCGAAAAATGGAAGCGCGCTTAAAAGAAACCGGTGAAAAAAGAGCTGTTGTCATTACCGGCGGTTTTCATGCGGATGCATTCAAAAATTATTTTGAGCAAAAGGGATTTAACTATGCGCTTATTTCTCCCAAGGTAGAAACATTTGATGGAAGAGCGGATTATGTGAACCTCATCCTTCAAAATTCCCTCCGTCCAGTTTCGATTGTAGGCTCAACTTATGAACGCGCTTCTTTAATAGAGCAACCAGCAACATTGGCGGCAGAAGACGTTAATCCTCTTTTATCTCCGCTTCAGCTTGCTAGTGCGCTTATCGAAGCTCATGGTGGTCGTCAATTGTCGTCAGTTGAACTTGAAGCGCTCAAGCATGCTAATTTGGTTCAAGCAATTCCAGGCAGCACAAACGTCACAACTACAGACAATGGAACTACGCTCATTCAGTTTGGCGCAGAGCCAAACGGCGCATTTCTAGCAGAAGCTTCAATTACAAGTAATGGCGCGATTGATTATGATGCAAATCAGCTTAGTCAAGCTGCACTCGCATTATTTCCAGAAGCAGCTCGCGCTGCCAGCGTCCGCTCTGAACTTCGCGATTCAGCCACAATTACTCCTTGGAAGGGACAATTTGAAAATCTAAAATATTTCGCTGTTGAAGACATTGCAGAACTTTTTCTCATACTTAAAGAAGCACAGGCAAAGGGTGCTTATGTAGATACGGACAAAACCATTAAGACAACAGCAGACTTTCTAGCCCAGTTGCTGTGGTATGTAAAACTAAATGATCAAAGGATTGCTGGTGAAGAGCGCTTAAATCTTGAAGAGATTCAGGGGCTCTTATACAACAAGGTTTCACCGCTAGTTAAATATTTTCATCAGAATCCTGAAAAACAGGGGATTCTAGACAAATACAGACAGGCGCTTGAAGACTACAAAAACTTACCTGTTAGAGCCATTGAATTTATAGATGAAAGCCAATATCCCCATGTCATTGTCGACTTGGACCCATTGGATGGAACAAGTAATTATGACAAGGGCGGCACACAATATGGGACGATTGTAAAATTTTCTATTTGGAACGCAAAAAAGAAAAAATATGTTCCTTGGAAGCAAATTGTGTATTCTCCAGAAGATACTCTTGAATTTGTGAATACTAGTGGTAAAGAAGTTAAAATTAAAGGCCCTCTCATGGAAGTAGATTTTGAAGCAGGCCCTGAGGTAAAACTCTACGCGACAGTTGCTCCTGGTCAGCTCGATTTAATAGACCCTAATTTTGTCAGACCAAAAATCAATGCAGACAAAATAGCGGCAACAGTTCGCTTTAGTGCGAGTGGAGGGCCGAATCCTCATCTCGCAATTATTCTCGAAAAATACAAAGACCGTTTCGAGCTGGTAGACGATTGGGATGTGGGAGGATTGGCGAAGTTTACGGTGGCGGCCTTTGCAACGGTTAAAAATGGCCAAAAAATAAAATTAGGCGTTGGCAGCGGTGTCATGCAAATTTGGGATCTCTTTCTTGCGATTTGGGCAGCTTATGGAACAAAAGCCATTGTGTATCGAACAGGAGTGAAAGATGTTAAAACAAAAGTAAAAGATTCTCGCTATGGAGAACTAGTCGACGGATTTCATCCTGACGATTATGTTGGGGCACAGGAGAAAAAATTTCCAGCTTTAATTGTTTTTGAAGGTGACCAGTGGACTGACGGTCTCACTACTACTCAAGTTGCCGAAGATCTTTTTAAAGAGGCTCATTGGGTTGATTTTTCAACTAGTACCAAAAAAGGCGAGGTTCTGGTTGCAACTCTTTCAGAAAGTGGCCTCATCCGGATTTCGGATGGAAAGAAAGGCAATATTTTCGAGAAAATTCAAATAACTGATTGGGCAAATACAACAACAAACAATATTGCTGGCATTAATTTTTCAGCCGACAACACAACAATATCCGTTAGCTTTACAAATGGTAGAGAAGCAGCAACATTCAATGTTCCTGAAGCAGCTTTAGCTATTTTACGAGCGGAAGCGCGGTTCACAGAGCTTAGTTCTGAGCAAATCGATGGGATTGCTGCAAGTCCATTGAATATCAGGGCGTTTTCTCCGGATGGTCAATTTTATGCATCTACGTTTAGAGTTGATGCCGCCTCAGATGAGGATGATATAGTTCAACCGGGGCAAAATTTTGTCCAAATATGGCAAGATGGCGTGCCGCTAGAAAATGTTTTGATAGATGGCGCTATTGGTTCTTTGAGTTTTTCAGATAATGCCACAGGACTTATCGTTTCAACTTCTGATGCGTCTCGTGTTGCACAGGAAATTAAACTTCCCGTTACCCCAAGAGCAGAGCTGAGGAATGATGAGATCTACAATGCAGTAGCGAATGGCGCTAAAGATGTTGCTCTGGTCGAGTCGGCAATATCTACTTCCAATCCTGGAGAAGGATTGGTCTACTATGGATATCCAACCGAGCTATTGCTCAAAGAGGGCATTTCTTATGAAGAAGTTGCCTTTTTGCTATTAAATAAAGGCAAGTTGCCAAATCAGGTGCAGTTAAATGAGGTTAAGCAATCTCTTGATCAATATCGAGTGTTGCATCCAAATGTAAAACGGTACATTAGAAGGGCAAGTAAAGAAGTGTCTATGACACGAGTACTTCAAGCAGCTCTTTTAATTGCCTCAGAAGAGGATCCAATAGGAAGAACGAATAATTCTATTGAGGCGAATCGCAAGAGAGCACTCTGGTTCATTGCGCAAACTGCGAGCATTATTGCTGCGCGTGCTAGAGTTTTGAAAGGTGAGCAGACAATTTTTATTAAGCCAAAAAAAGGACTTTCTCATGCTGCGCAGCTTCTTTATCAGACTATCGGGCGAGTACCTTCCGAGTTGGAGTCATCAATTTTTAATAAAACTTTAATTCTTTATGCAGAGCACATGATGAATGCAAGCACCACATCATTACGGGTAATTAGGTCAACGCGTGCTCATGCGTTGGAGGGAGTTTTGGGGGCGATTGGCGCTCTTTCAGGTGAGCTTCATGGCGGCGCTAACACAGCAGTTATGAGGCGATTGCTTCAATTTAGGCAAGAAGGAGGAATTGAGGCAGCTAAAAAATACCTGGATCAAGTATTTGCGCATAATGAGGATGTGAAAAAAAGAATTGCGCAAGCAGAAACGGATGACCTTTCTAAAGAAGAAATCGACAAGATCCGTGAAGAAAAAATCATTCTCGAAGGATTTGGACATAGGTTACCACATTATAGTAAGCAAGGCGATGCTCGCGCCCAACTTCTTGAAGTGCTATTAAGAGAGTTTGCTAAAACTAAAGGGGCTGAGGGAGCAGAGTGGATGCAACTTTACGATTATGTTAAAGAAAGAATGATTAGGGAAAAAGGAATGCATCCAAATGTGGATTATCCAATCGCGCTGATTTATTTTCTTCTAGACTTGCCTTTAGAAATGTACGTGACCATTTTCGAAGCAGCTCGACTTGCAGGGCAAGGTGCGCATGGAATTGAACAGCAACAAGCAGATAAGCTTATTCGACCACAGCATATAGATGTTGGACCTCCTATTAAAAATCGAGTTGAGCCGGTTAGTGAACGTGGCGAACTTCGCTTAGGAAAAATAACCCCACTTTCAGTAGATGTTCTTCGTAAGCCAGAAAGTATTCAAAGGGGAATTGAGTGGCTTGAGAAAAATGAATATATTTACGGCAACAAATTTGGCTATGACATTCGAATCACGGATGTTCATGAAGACTCTGAAGGCGCTCAAATGGGCGCGTATGTGCTTGGCCGTGTTTTGGGTGGCGCAGATTATTTAAATCACAAAGGCCGTGCGCTGGTTACGGGTGACCAGCGGTTTTCTTCCGACGCTCTGCGCTTTGCGTACATTTATGGTCTTGTTAATGAAGGTATTTCCGTGACCACACAAGCAGATGGTCAGGTGATTACAACTGGCTTGACTTCAAGATTAGGCATGGTAGAAGGTTTTGATTTAACCACACAAGTCACAGGAAGTCATAATCCACCTCAATCAAACGGAACTAAAATTGTAATTAATAATTTCCCACTGTTTGGTGAAGCGTTAATGAAGCTGAGTGCAGCCGCTCAAAATCTGTCAGGCGTTTCCGAGGCAAATCGCCAGGGACTTTTAACTAAAGATAGCGAGTTAATTAATCGCCACATTCAGGGTTTGAATCAAGCACTTCCTAATCTCGGAGATAATGCCCCAAATCTTATTGCGGATTATCGCGGTGGTGCGGCTGGTACAGTTTTTACGCCGCTTGCTCAATTGAAAGGTTATGAGGTGATCGAGCTTGATTCGGTGGAAGCGGCATTACCAGATGAGATTTTTAATTCACAGAAACCCGTGCTGGTTACTTTAAATGCCACTCCATCTCCAGAAATGAAATATGGGTATTGGGATCCATCAAAAGCAGCTGCATTTGCAAATGTTACGCGTCTTCAGGAGCGCATTAAAACTGATGCACGTTTTCGAGGTAAACAGTATCTAGCTGGCGTCTTTGACGGCGACGGAGACAGGTCTGGAGTTCAAGGTGAGACAGGTACTGAAATTCCTCCGGACCGTGAATTGATTACGTTCTATAAAAATATGATTGATTCTAATTTGGATGGGATTCGCGCCCTCAATCGATTGGGTCACACTGTTAAACTTGCGCTTGACGTGCGGTCTTCAGAAGTGGTCATAGATGTTATTGAAGGAACTAAAACGACTTTCAACATTCAAGATGAAGGCGAGTTTATGGCGGCTGGATATCCAAATCATAAAGATTTTGTTCGAGAAGAATTAACAGCCATTGAACAGCTGCTTGAAGCCAATCGCGGCAGTCTTTCAGAGCAAGAGATTCGTGCCATTGAAAAGCTGATGTTTGAATATACAACGGCTGAAGCAAGCGGTCATTTTTTCTTTAATACGCTTCCGCAGAGTTTATATTTTCAAACAAAAAACATTGTGGATGATGGGATTGCAAGTACGATTGTTTACCTCCATATTTTAGAAAAAACAGGTCAAACAGCTCAAGCGGCAAATGACAGTTTTTTAAAACTTCCGGTAACACGCGAAGTTCGTCTTGAAAATGCGCCAAATGATGTTGTTCTAAAACAACAATTGGCAGAAGAAGCAACCCTCAAGTTTGTAGAAAATAACCCAGAGTTAAGCGTTATTCCGTTGGATCAGCTTAAAACCAAAGTAGAAGCAGCGCGAAATAATCCACCCAAGCGTCAAGGGGCAAAAGAAAGTTTGCTTTTAGTTGATGGTGTGCGCATCAAGCTGACAAATGGCGTGTGGATTCTTCTGCGAAAATCAAATAGTTCACCTGTGATTGTGTTTAAAGCAGAGGCAGATGAACTTACTCATGAGAAAAAACAAGCGTTGATTAAAACAACCGAAGCCTTAAGAGATGCAATTGAGGAAGTGGTTCAGTCTAATAAATTGTTTGAGGGTCTTGACATATCTGGGTTAAATCATGAAATAACTAGATTAGAAACTCTTAATCGAACTGAAATTCGTACGGAAAATGCGGCGGAAGCTCAAGCTACCCCTGAAACTCAAATTGACCCAGCCTCCATTCGACTTTCGCGAGTGCTGAATACTGGTCTTGCGCCGGTTGGTGCAACAACCACTGAAGCTGCTCAATTTCTGAATACAGTGAATGTTGGCCAAGCAGCAACTTACACTGCAACCGGGGATGTTATTATTTCAAGCGCGCAAGTGGTGAGTCCATTTGTTAGTAAAGAATCGCCTGTCGCGCAACTTATGAATAGGCTTACCGTACTTCGTGATGTGTTGACGCAAAAGAGTCCATCGGCCAATACGAAATATGCCTCCGTAAGTTATTTGTCTGAAGTAGGTAATGACCTCTCAAATTTTGATGTGACTTTGCTTGCCGCTGCTCATCAACCCAATCAACAGTTTCGAATACTTGTTCCTTCAAGTAATTTAGGAGCAGAATCTTTGCATGAGCAAGTACTTGTTCATGCAAGAAACGAACTTGGGCTCAATTTGGAAACACTTCATAATCTTCAATTTGTTGGAAGTTATGGAACTATGAACCCAAGCGCTGTACAAGATGAGGCAATGTCTCTAAAGCTATTTTTAACAGCAATGGATTCAACGCTTAAGAGTTTACAGGGGTACACAATTGGATTTGTTTCGAGTAATAGCACCTTTTTAGGAGAACTTCAAAAGCAGCAAGGTCTTTATTGCGTACTTGCAGATGACCCAAATCTTCAAAGCGCAGCCTCTATTATGCTGACGAAACTTCTGCAAACTATTCCAGATGGATTAAATTTCTGGCAAATTCTTTCAACAGCTCAGCTTTTTAATCTGTTTGGTCAAGGTGAAGCAGCTAAACTTTTAGCTGACATCGCTGCCTTGCGGGCAGTCGAGTTCTCAGCTTAGAAATTTTTCTAGACGCTCTTTGCAAGCTCGCAAAGGGCGTCTTTTTACCCGTTCTCATCTTTTACGCCCACTCCTTATTTTTGCACGTATGGACATTTGGGGTCAGATTTAGTACACTTTTCCTCACGCGCCGCTGGTTTTCTTTCCCGGTGTTTTCAAATTCGTTGTCATTCTCAAAAGGAATCAGAATTGTGCTTGAACTTTATCATTTTGAGAGTTGTCCCTACTGTGCAAAGGTCAGGCGAAAATTTGAAGAACTTGATTTATCATATGTATCTCATCCATCACCACTTGGAAGTAAAAAGCGGGAATTTTTGGCGCAGCTAACAGATGAAATACAGTTTCCACTTTTAATTGATACAGACCGTAACGTCGTCATGATTGAATCAGAAGACATTTGTAAGTATTTGGAGAAAAATTATGGAAAGTGACAAATGCCGTAGCGTTTGGACTGAAAAAAGGCAGGGACATGCCAATGTGTCCCAAATGCATTATGCCCGAAAAGGAATTATTACAGAAGAAATGGCATATGTAGCCAAACGCGAAGCTCTTGAACCGGAGCTAATCCGCTCTGAAGTGGCGCGCGGCCGTATGATTATTCCAGCAAACATCAATCACAAGCGTTTAGAGCCAATGTGTATTGGCATTGCATCCAAATGTAAAATCAACGCCAATATTGGTAATTCGGCAGTGACTTCAAATATTGATGAAGAGCTTGAAAAACTTCACAATTCAGTTCACTTAGGTGCTGACACGGCAATGGATTTGTCTACCGGCGGGCATTTGGATGAAATTAGAAGCGCTATTATTGAAACAAGCCCGATTCCAATCGGTACCGTTCCAATTTACCAGGCGCTTGAAGAAGTAGATGGAAAACCCGAAGAACTTTCGATTGAGGGAATGCTTGAAGTCATTGAGCGCCAGGCAAAGCAGGGCGTTGACTACATGACCATTCATGCTGGAGTGCTGCTTGAATATGTTCCGCTTGTGAAGAACCGAATTACGGGAATTGTTTCCCGCGGCGGGGCGCTCATGGCAAAATGGAGCACTGCCCATCACAAGCAAAATTTTCTTTACACCCATTTTGATGAAATTTGCGAAATTTTTAAGAAATATGATGTTTCTTTTAGCCTTGGAGATGGTCTTCGTCCAGGCTGCCTTCACGACGCGAGCGATGAAGCTCAATTTGCAGAACTGAAGACGCTGGGTGAATTAACTAAAAAAGCATGGGAGCATGACGTTCAAGTGATGATTGAAGGACCGGGACATGTTCCGATTGACCAGCTCAAACTTCAAGTTGAGAAGGAAATGGAGCTTTGCTATGAAGCTCCTTTTTATACGCTTGGGCCGCTCGTGACAGACATTGCACCTGGTTATGACCATATTACTTCTGCAATTGGCGCGGCCATGGTGGGTTGGTATGGCGCTTCAATGCTTTGTTATGTGACACCCAAAGAGCATTTAGGTCTTCCGAATCCAGAAGACGTCAAACAGGGTGTGATTGCTTATAAGATTGCTGCGCATGCAGCTGATATTGCGCGACATCGAAAAGGTGCGCGCGACAGAGACGACGCGCTTTCAAAAGCACGTTTTACATTTGATTGGAAGAAACAGTTTGAGCTTTCACTTGACCCCGAAACCGCGCGCAAAATGCATGATGAAACTCTTCCACAGGATGGATTTAAAGAAGCCCCATTTTGCTCAATGTGCGGGCCGCGTTACTGCTCGATGAACATTTCTCAAGAAATGACTGACATTGGCAAAGAAGCCGTTGCGATTAAAAAAGAGAAAAGGGGAATTTCGGTTTAGATATTGGACTTAGCGCTTTTATTTTTCCCTCTCCTCTTTTAGGGGAGAGGGTAGGGTGAGGGGAAAATTGGCTGTGGAAATTGTTCACCCTCACCCCAGCCCTCTCCCTCATTCCGCGAGGGAGAGGGAGTTATGATGACAGGAGTATTTATGCCCACACAAATCTACAACTCAATTGAAGAAGAGATTCGCTCACTGAAGCGGGAACGCAATGCAGTGATTCTCGCCCATAATTATCAGTCAGGCGAAGTCCAGGACATTGCAGATTTCACGGGTGACTCGCTCGGCCTTTCTCAAAAAGCACAAGCCACCGATGCGGATGTGATTGTGTTTTGCGGCGTTCATTTTATGGCAGAAACCGCAAGTATTTTGTGTCCTGACAAAAAAGTATTAATTCCTGATTTAAATGCCGGCTGCTCACTCGCGGGAATGATTAAGGCAGAGGACGTGCGCAAATGGAAATCAGCTCATCCGCTCGGGGCAGTAGTAGCTTATGTCAATACATCAGCAGAGGTAAAAGCGGAATCAGATTACTGCTGCACCTCAACTAATGCGGTACAGGTCGTGGAGCACATTCCAAGGGACCAGGAAGTTCTTTTTGTTCCTGATTTTTATTTGGGAACCTATGTGCAGCGCGTGACAGGCAGAAACAACATCACGCTTTGGAATGGTTACTGCCACGTTCATGAAATGATTACTTCAGAACAAATTAATCAATTAAAAGCCCGTCATCCTAATGCAGAACTTTTGATGCATCCAGAATGCGGCTGCCTGACCAAGTCAATGCATGTTGCGGACCGGATTTTGTCCACAGAAGGCATGGTCAAATACGTAGGCGAATCATCTGCAAAGGAATTTATTGTGGCTACAGAGATTGGAATTTTGCATCGCATGGAGCGGGACTTTCCAAACAAGCGGTTTATTCCGGCCTTCCCTCATGCGGTTTGTCAGTACATGAAACTCAATACCCTAGAAAAAATCGTGCTTTCGCTTGAATGTCTTCAGTATGAAGTAAAAGTTCCGGAGCCAATTCGCTCACGCGCGCTTGTGTCTATCGAACGCATGCTTGCAATCAGCTCAAAGAGCAGTGCTGCATAGAAATAGAAAAAATGGAAAATAGAAAATTGACGCGACAGGTTAAAGTGGGCGGTCTTGTAATCGGCGGTGGTGCTCCGGTGCGGATTCAGTCCATGTGCACAACACCCACTCGAGATGTTGAAGCAACGGTTCGTCAAATCAAAGGACTTGAAGAAGCTGGCTGTGAAATCATCCGTGTGGCATGCCCCAAAGAAGAAGATGCGCTTGCGCTTGGGGCAATTCGCAAACAAATTAACATTCCGCTTGTGGCCGACATTCATTTTAATTACCGCTTGGCATTAATTGCGCTTGATCAAGGCATCGACAAACTCCGCTTAAATCCTGGCAATATTGGTTCACGCGACCGAGTGGAAGAAGTGGTGAAAAAAGCCAAAGAGCGACACGTTCCCATCCGAATCGGGGTGAATGGCGGTTCACTTGAGAAGGATTTGTTAGCTAAGTATGGCCGACCAACTCCGGAAGCTTTGGTTGAAAGCGCTACGCGTCATGTTCGCATTTTGGAAGAGCTTGATTTTTTCGACACTATTATTTCACTTAAGGCGAGTGATGTTCCAACCATGGTTCAAGCGTACCGGCTTGCTGCAAAGCAGTTTGATTACCCCTTGCATTTGGGGGTGACAGAAGCTGGAACACTTCTTCGCGGGTCTGTTTACAATGCAATTGGCGTTGGAACACTTCTTCAAGAGGGAATTGGCGACACCATCCGGATTTCACTTTCTGCGGATTCAGTGGAAGAGGTCAAGGTGGCGCGCTTTATTCTGGAAGCACTTGAACTCAGAAAATTTGGGCCGCGAATAGTGGCTTGTCCAAGCTGCGGCCGAGCTGAAGTCGACGTATTTAAACTTGCAAGCGAAATTGAAACCCGCGCAATGAAATTAAAAGACCCCCTGACTATTTCCGTTTTGGGTTGCGTGGTGAATGGCCCCGGTGAAGCGCATGAATCTGATTTTGGTGTTACCGGTGGAAAAGAAAAAGGAATGCTTTATGTCAATGGGGAACAAAAGCGTGTTGTGCGCGAAGAAGATTTAGTTGACGAGTTATTTCGGGAAATAGAGAAAAGCAAAGAAAAATCCGAATTAAAACCATGTCATTCTGAGCGGAGCCCTGAATTATTTTCAGAAGGGCAAAGCGAAGAATCTAGCAATCGCTAGATCCTTCGTCACTTCGTTCCTTAAGGTGACAAAAATAGCAAGATGAGCCATCTACCCTCCAATCCAGCGCTTCAGGACATTCAAGAAAAAGTAGAACAAGGAGAGCGTCTTAGTTTTGAAGACGGGGTCCGGCTTTTTCAAACCAACGATCTTCCATTTTTAGGACAGCTTGCCAATTCAGCCCGTGAGCGTAAAAATGGGAAAAATGTTTTTTACTCCGTCAACCTTCATTTAAATCACACGAATGTCTGTACAGCGCACTGCGTGTTTTGCGCATTTGCTCGCCGTCCAAATGAAGCAGGTGGCTACACATATTCTCAAGGCGAAATTTTAAAAAAAATCGGGGAAGTCGCTTCCCGGTACCCGATTAATGAAGTACATATTGTGGGCGGGCTCAATCCTGACCTTGGTCTTGATTATTACACCAATCTTTTTAGGGGAATTCGAGAAACATACCCAGAACTGTTTATTAAAGCACTTACGGCAGTTGAGATTGATGACCTTGCAAAGCGATCCGGGTTTTCATGGGAAGACTTGCTTCGGGAGTTAAAAAGCGCTGGCTTAAATGGTCTTCCGGGCGGGGGTGCTGAAATTTTTGCCGAGAAAACCCGCCGGAAAATTTGCTCTGAGAAAGCAACTTCAGAGGATTGGCTCACCATTCACCGAATTGCTCATCAAATGGGTCTTTATTCAAATTGCACCATGCTTTATGGTCATATTGAATCAATTGAAGACCGCGTGGACCACGTGCTCAGGTTGAGAGCGCTTCAAGATGAAACGCATGGGTTTCAATCATTTATTCCTCTTGCTTTTAATGCGGAGAACACGCCGCTAGAGTTGCATGGCGAACCCGGCGGTTTCACGGATTTGAAAGTGTACGCGATTTCACGGCTTCTTTTTGACAATGTCCAGCACATTAAAGTGCATTGGACTAGCGTTGATCTTAAGATGGCACAGGTCGCTTTATTTTTTGGAGTGGATGATGTTGGCGGAACCAATCTCAATGAAAAAATTATGCACGACGCCGGAAATGAAACTCCTCGTGACTTGTCCGAGAAATCGCTACGAACACTGATTGAACAGGTGGGTTACACGCCCGTACTGGTTGACAGTTCCTACCAGACTGTGGCGGTGGGGGGTGAGTCATGAGGAATGGAATTCCCCAGCCTCTTATTTCCCACGACTCATCACTGTTTTCTCATTCCTCATCTCTCATTCCTTGCAGTCCAAAGCAATCCAACATGAACTGGGAAATTTTAGAACATAAAGCCGCTCGTTCAATTGATTTGAACGAAGAGGAAGTGGAACAATTGCTCAGCTTAAACCGTGCTGAAGATCTCGAGCGTCTTTATGTGCTTGCGAATCAAGTTAATGAGCGACTCAATCATGGCGTGGTGAGCTTTATTCACAATATGAATGTTAATTACACGAACATTTGTGAATATCTCTGCACGTTTTGTGAATTTAAAAAATCCGCCGATTCCAAAGACGCTTACATTCTGACTTTTGAAGATGTTAAAAGGAAAGTCGGAGAAGCAAAAGGCACGCTTACTGAAATTACGTTTCAGGGCGGTCTTTCCAAATTTGTTTGCTTTAGCGATGTGCTTAAACTACTTCGCCAAATCAAAGCCCAGTACCCTCAAACTCATCTGCACGCTTTTTCACCTGAGGAAATTGATTTTTATTCGATTGAGACAGGCGAGCCCTATGAAACAATAGTTGCCCAGGCAAAAACTGCTGGAATGGATTCGATGTGCGGAACGGCTGCAGAAGTGCTGGATGAGCGGATTCGTAGAAAAATCTGCTCGGACAAAATTTCCTCTGATGAATGGTGTGAAATTATTAAAACAGGGCATCGACTGGGGCTCCACTCAACTGCCACTATTTTATTCGGCCATATTGAAAAACCAGAACATGTTTCAAATCATTTAAGGCGAATCCGCCGGATTCAGCGTGAGACCAGTATGTTTACAGAATTCATCCCGCTTCTTTTTATGCCGGACAAAACCAAACTCGGGCGCGCAGTTGATTCAAATTTAGACCGGGTAACGTACGCATTTAAAATGATTGCGGTAGCCAGACTTTATTTCATGAATGATATTCGAAACATTCAAACCAGCTGGGTTAAACTTGGTTGGGACAATGCGCTCAAGTCTCTTGAATGTGGCGCCAATGATTTAAGCGGAACGCTTTACAATGAAAACATCACGCGCGAGGCAGGTGGTGAAAATGGGGAATTTGTTCCGCTTGCAAAATTTAATTCTGAAATCAAACGCATCGGAAAAATTCCTAAAGAACGTGACACGGTTTATTCGTTTCAAACACACTACTCGAACATCTCTGAAGCAGGGCACCATGCCTGCTCCCTACATTAAAATTATTTGTGCTCTGCAGTCACAATTGTGTGAATTCCACCGCGCACGAAAAAATCCCCCACTACTTTCATGCTTCTTGGTTGAACAGCCTTCACAAGGTCGCTTAGAATTTGATTCGTAACTGCTTCGTGGAAAACACCTTCATTTCGGTACGACCACAAATACAACTTAAGCGATTTTAACTCAACACAAAGTTGGTTGGGAATATAACTGATTCGGATGGTTGCGAAATCAGGTTGGCCTGTGCGTGGGCAAAGGCATGTGAATTCAGGACACTCAAACTCAATTAAGTAATCGCGTTCAGGGTTTGGATTCTTGAATGTTTCGAGTTTTTTTGTAGGTTTTATTGCCATAAATAAGATAAATTATACTCTCTAAGAGGCTTTTTGAACAAGCAGCTTGTTTCAAAGACAGGTCTATGGTACCATTTTGACATTCGCGGCGATTTGAATAGGGTTAGATTGCTCCGCGGGCCCCTAAAAGGCTCAATGTGCTAAAGAAACCCAAGGTTGGTTTACACATTTTAGTTTAACCCGTCGGTCAAACCCCGCCGGGTTTTTTTATGTCCTTACGAAGGAATTAAATGACGCAAGACATCTCACGCTACCAAAGACAATATCTCTTTCAAAAGATTGGCGAAGAAGGCCAGCGTAAGCTCCTGAAAAGCCGTGTCACCATTATTGGCTGCGGTGCGTTAGGTACTGTGCTGGTTAATACGCTTGGCCGCGCCGGAGTTGGTTTTATGCGCATTGTCGACCGCGATTTTATCGAATGGAATAATCTCCAGCGCCAAGTGCTTTTTGATGAGGATGACATTCGTCAAAACATTCCAAAAGCAATTGCGGCAGCAGAAAAAATAAAGAAAATAAATTCTCAAATTGAAGTTGAGGCAATCGTCTCAGACGTCAATTTTACAAATGTCGAAAATTTTATAACGGACGTAGATTTGGTGCTCGACGGCACAGACAATTTTGAAACCCGATTTCTTTTAAATGACGCATGTGTGAAACGGGGAAAGCCTTGGATTTACAGCGCGGTAGTGGGAAGTCATGGCCTGAGCATGGTTATTCTCCCCAAAAAAACAGCATGTCTTCGCTGTGTGTTCGAATCAGCGCCACCGCCTGAGCTGACACCCACTTGCGACACGGCAGGTATTCTTGCACCCGCTTCAGTCGTAATTGCTTCATTTGCTTCAGTTGAGGCAATCAAGTTTTTAATCGGAAGTATTGGTGAACTGAATCGCACTCTTTACAGCTATGATGTTTGGACGCGTGAAGCCAAACAGTTTCGTCTCGAAGGACTTCGTGACCAAACCGATTGCCCAGCTTGTAAGCAGGGCAAATTTGAGTATTTAAGCGGCGAGCAAGCACCCAAGACGACGACACTTTGCGGCCGAAATGCTGTTCAGGTGGTTCGTCCCAGTCAAACTCGGATGGATTTTGAATCTCTTGCAGAACGACTCAAACCGCTTGGAACCATTAAATTTAATCGCTTCATGCTTCAAGCTCAAATTGATGGATTTGATTTCACGGTGTTTCCGGACGGCCGCGCCATTATTAAAGGTACGAATGACCATGCCCAAGCCAAGACGCTTTATTCTAAATACGTTGGGGTTTAACGTGATTTATTTAGACAATGCTGCCACCTCATTTCCAAAACCCCCGCGTGTTTATGAGCGCATGAATGAATTCTTGCGCAATGAAGCCGCTAATCCCGGCCGCTCAGGACACCGACTTTCAGTAAATGCTGAAGCGCAAATCGCTCAAGCGCGAAACGTACTCGCAAAACTTTTTCACGTAAGGGATTCCAAACGAATTGTATTTACATTAAATTGCACCGATTCCTTAAACATTGGGATTAAAGGTGTCTTAGGAGACGGGAACCACGCAATCACAACAGTACTTGAACATAATTCAGTTTTGCGTCCGCTCAATGCACTCGAAAGTAGTGGGAAAATTACCTTAACCAAAATACAAGTGTCCTCTGAAGAGGGTTTTGTCCGACCATCTGATTTTGAGAAAGCGTTCCGGAAAAATACAAAACTTGTGGTCATGACTCACGCGTCTAATGTGACAGGTGTTGTGCAGCCGATTGGGGAAATTGGAAAAATCGTGCGCGGCCATGGAGCGCTGTTTTTAGTTGATGCTGCGCAAACCGCAGGTGTTTTGGATATTGATGTGGAACGGGACAACATTGACCTGCTTGCATTCCCAGGCCACAAAGCTCTTTATGGACCTCCGGGAACTGGCGGGCTTTATGTGGGCACGCGCGCTGAACTGATTCCCTGGCGCGAAGGCGGAACCGGATTTGACTCACAGTCTCCACTTCAGCCCCGGGAATTTCCTTTTGCGCTTGAAGGAGGCACGCCCAATTCAGTTGGAATTGTGGGCTTAAGAGAAGGGGTTGAATTTATTGTTCAGGAAGGCCGTGAAAAAATAGAGCAGCATGAGCGCTCCCTGATTCAGAAGCTGCGTGCCGGACTTGAGAATTTGTCAGGCGTCACACTTTATGGAACAGATGACGAAACAAAATGGACAGCGCCTGTTTCTTTTGTGCTGGATGGAATTGAGCCGCAGGAGGTAAGCCTTATTCTCGATGAATCCTTTGACATTGCGTCTCGAGCAGGGCTTCATTGCGCCCCGCTTGCTCATGAGTCGATTGGAACATACCCACAAGGAACCATTCGATTGAGTCCTAGTTACTTCAATACTGAATCTGACATTGAGAAAGCTTTGAAGGCGATTTGCGAAATTCAAAGCCAAGTCCGTTCTTAAGAAATAAGAAGGAAATTTTGTAACTGTTTAGCTCTCTGAAGTTTCCATTGGTTGTCATCCTGAGCCCTTCGCTTGTCATCCTGAACGAAGTGAAGGATCTAGCACTCAGGGTAAACTCCGCGAAGGATCTAGTGATTGTTAGATTCTTCAGTTCGCCCCGCAGAATAAATTTGCGGGGCTCCTTCAGAATGACAAAAAAGGAAATGAGGCAGTACCTTCATAAAGCTAAATAGACACGAAATTTTATTCATCTCTAAAGGTTATTTGCCGAAAAACATAGATGCAAATTTAAGGAATCCTATTTGAAATTTCAATTGTGAGGAAAAGAAACGATGAGTGATGTGATTTTAACTCGTGATGGTTATGAGAAGTTAAAAGAAGAACTTAGGAAGCTTAAGTCAACAAAGCGCATTGAAGTAGCGCATCAACTCGAGGTAGCGCGTGCGCACGGCGACTTAAGGGAAAACGCTGAATATGATACTGCAAAGGAAGCCAAGGCCCAGCTTGAATCCCGAATTCGTACCCTTGAAGAGCGGCTCATACTGGCCAAGGTGGTGGATGCTGAAGACACACCTACAGACAAAGTGTATTTTGGTACCAAGGTGGATGTAAAGAACCGAAAAACTGGAGACCAAATGACGTTTCACCTGGTAGCGGATGATGAAGCGGATGTGTCGAAGGGAAAAATTTCGATTAATTCGCCTATTGGAAGGTCGCTTTTGGGTCATGGGGTGGGAGAAACGGTTGAAACAAAAGTTCCTGCCGGAATTATTTTGTTTGATGTCTTGAAGATTTATCATTAATGTTTTAGCAGTAGTTTGTGTTTGAAAGGAGATTGACGTGACGACGAGATTAAAGAAACAAAGAATCGTTTTGGCAGCATGTTTGCTTTTTATTTATTCATCAACCACTGTTTTTGCGAGCAGTACATGGGGAGTTCAAAAATTGGGCAGAGGATTTTTGCATATTCTCACCTCACCTTTTTTTCTTCCAAAGGAAGTCATTCAAACTGCTGCGGAAGCTGAACCATCTTATGCAGCACCATGGAAAGGGATGACAGCGGGGTTAGGCAAAGGTCTTTTTCAGATGGGCTGCCAGCTTGTTTCTGGGTTTGGCGATATTTTTACTTTTTATATTCCGAGCGAACCTCTATTTAAATCAGATTCGCTCTTTCCAGAAGTTTAGTTTTACGCTGTTTCTGTAGATTCGTAGAAAATAAAAAAGCCGAGCAATTATGCTCGGCTTTTTTATTTGAAGCTACTGATTACCATCTTTCGTTAGTACCTTGTCAGGTTTATTTTTATGGGTTTAAGGTACTGTGGGCGTCTCGATAAATCAAATACAAACTTAAGGTTGACGCTCCACTAGATTCTTCCCCCTGCGGGGTCAGAATGACAATGTCTGCTTACTTCTTAATATATTTTAAGCGATTGTCTTGGCTAGGAGCGGGGGGTTCATAAGCTTGAACAGGTGCTGGTGTGTATGGGTAATCAGGAGGTGTGTAGGTTTGGGGCGCAATAGATTCTTCAGCAGTTTTTCCGAGTGAAACATCGAGACAGTTTTCATACCCACGTGAAACGGGAACTCCGTGAAAACTAGGTACCCAAAATGTGGCGACGTCAATGATGCCTGAAGCAGCACGCAAAACGGTACAAGCAGCACCTGTTGCAAATCCGCCAATGGCACCGACAAACTCAGGTTTTTGTTTTTGTGCTCCAGAAACTGCTTGCACTGGCATGTCAATCGGACAGGTAGCCGCATTCAGCAACCCTCTTCCAAACATACCCGCTGCTTTTTCTCCATATTTATCTGAGTCAGCCATGTCCCAAACATTTTTGGCATAGGCATTCAGCGATCCTGCAAGACACAACACAACAGCAAATCCAATCAACTTTTTCATTCCGAGTTCTCCTTGACCTGAGCTAATTTGATTTTAATTAATTTAATGAGAGCATCTTAACGAGGCACCAATATGAAGCATTATAGTTTGATGATGAGTAAAATCAAGATTTTTTTGCCTCCTAGTGAAATGAAATTTGTCCGGCCTTGCGATCAGGTTTTGAGGACGATTTTGCCAAAGTTTTTGCGCTCAAGCATCCGTTTTTGGGCAGCCTTTGCATCGGCAAGAGGAAAGACTGAATCGACGATGGGTTTGAAAACACCGCTTTCAATAAGTTCAAGAACCCGATCCAACTCTTTGCATCCACCCATGTAGCATCCCAGAATAGAAAGCTGATGAATGAATAGGAATCGAATGTCAATCGATGTACTCGCCCCGCTTGTGACGCCACAGGTGACAAGCCGTCCTTTTCTGGAAAGCGTCGCAAGACTTTGAGCAAATGTCTCTGTGCCTGTGTGTTCCAAAACAACTTCGACACCTCTATTTTCTGTCAGTCGGCGGACTTCTTTTGAGAAATCTGTTTTTCGGTAATTGATGACATGATTCGCGCCTAATTGTTTTGCGCATTTTTCTTTTTCTTCGCTTCCGATTGTTGTCAATACTTCTGCACCAATCCACTTCGCGATTTGGATGGCAGCACTTCCAACACCCGAGCCAGCAGCGTGAATCAAAACACGCTCCCCCTTTTTGAGTTCAGCGCGAGTCACCAGCATGTGCCAGGCAGTCAAGAAGACAAGTGGGCATGCCGCCCATTCTTCCCATGAGAGGCGACTTGAAACGGGAATGACATTTCGGGCAGGAACTTTTACAAATTCTGCGTAGCCGCCATCAACCTGAAGACCAATAATTTGAAAGCGCGCGCAAAGCGAATCCCACCCAGACAAACACCAGGCGCATGAGCCGCATGAAATTCCTGGAGCAAGTACCACTCGTTCGCTTGCTTTTAAATTTTTGACATTTGCGCCAATTTTAGAAATTTCTCCGGCGATGTCGCAGCCAAGAATATGCGGAAGCGGGATGGGGACACCAGGCATGCCAAGCCGCGTCCAAATATCTAAATGATTTAAAGCGCATGCGCGAACACGAACCAGGATTTCATCAGGCCCTATTTTGGGTTCGGGGACATCGATGTAAATGAGTTGGTCAATGTCGCCATGTTCTTTAAAAATGACTGCCTTCATTAATTAATCCGAAGTGAAACGCCGACTCCGTCGCGCACTGGCATAAGCGTGGAAATGAAATCGCAATCGTTGAACAAATTTCGATTGTATTTTTTGATGGCCATTGTGGACGGTTCTCCTGAACGCTCAAGCACTCTACCGCTCCAGAGTAAATTATCTGTGATGAGGAGGCCGCCGACGCGCAGCTTTGATTTAATGATTGGGATGGCCTTTGGATATTCTTCCTTGTCGATGTCCATTAAGATGATGTCAAAAGGCCCGCTTGATTTTTTTAGAATTTGAAGTGCATTTCCAGAGTGAAATGTAGCAAGATGGGCGAGATTGGCTTTAATCAGAAAATCTTTTGCTTGTTTCAAATTTGTTTTTGAGCCGTCTGTCAGAAAAATTTGACCATCTCGGGGCAGAGCAAGGGAGAACCAAAATGCAGAATACCCAAAACCAGAGCCCAGTTCAAAAATGCGCTTTGCTGAAATCATGTGCGTGAGTTGATACAAAAGCCGTCCAACCAAAGGACCGATGATGGGGAAGTCATTTTTTTTGGCAAGCGCTTCCATTTCCCGAAGCACCGGGTCTTCAGCGGGGTAAAGATTTTGAATGTAACGCTCGATTTCAGGGGCTGTGATTTTGGTTTTCATAAACGGCGAAAGTGTAGCACAGAAAGTTTTTATTTAGTAGTATGAGTGCTGAATGAGTGCATCCCATTTCATCCAACGTGTCATTCTGAGGCGAAGCCGAAGAATCTCGCGTTCGCTAGATCCTTCACTTCGTTCAGGATGACACAGCGAAGGGCTCAGGATGACATAAAAAATAACCGCATCAAGTGGTATGTACCCTACCGAATATGGACAAAAAAGAAATTGCACAAATCCTAGAAGAAATTGGGCAGCTTTTGGAAATTAAAGGTGAGAATCCTTTTAAAGCGCGTGCTTTTTACAACGGCGCGCGCATTCTTGGAACACTGACTCAGGATTTAAAAACATTGGTTGAATCTGGAACGCTTGGTGAGATTAAAGGCATCGGAAAAGGGTTGACTGGGGTCATTACAGCGTTGGTCCAAACTGGAATTTCAAAGCAGCATGAATCACTTAAAAAATCTGTCCCACCCGGGCTTCTCGACCTTCTTCACATTCAAGGACTTGGCCCAAAACGTGTTCAGGTGCTTTATCAAAAACTAAATATTGAAAATGTGGGCCAGCTTGAATATGCATGCCGAGAAAATCGCCTTGAGCGGCTTGAAGGTTTTGGCGAAAAATTACAATCCAATCTACTCAATGCCATTCAACACCACAATAAAACCAAAGGTTATTTTTTGGCCTCACAAGGTGTTCGTGATGGAGCGCAAATAGTTCGATTCTTAAGGGAGAAAGCACCTCTGATTCGGATTGAACTTGCCGGAAGTTTGAGAAGGAGAAATGAAATAATTCACGACATTGACGTGCTCGTCAGTACAAAAACTCCCCAAAAAGCACATGCCGCATTTGTTTCATACCCGCAAGTGGAGCAAGTCCTTGCGCGCGGAGAAACCAAATCAAGTGTCGTGCTCAAATCAGGCATTCAAGCAGATCTTCGCACAGTAACTGACAGGGAATTTCCATATGCACTTTATTATTTCACCGGCAGCAAGGAACATAATGTTGCAACGCGCACGCTTGCAAAAGAAAAAAAGTTTAAGATTAATGAATATGGAATTTTTAAAGGTAAGAAATTAATTCCATGCAAGGATGAAGCTGATATTTTTAAAGTACTGGGATTAAAGTATATTTCGCCTGAGCTTCGTGAGAATACTGGTGAAATTGAGGCGAGCCGCGCAGACGCGCTCCCGGATTTAGTAGAAGAAAAAGACATCAAGGGAATTTTTCATGTGCACAGCACTTACAGCGACGGGCGGGACACGCTTGAGACAATGATTGCTCAAGCGAGCGCGCTTGGGTTTGAGTATGTTGGAATTTCTGACCACTCACAAGCTGCAACTTACGCGCACGGACTTTCTAGTGCACGGGTGATGGAGCAGCATCGTGAACTTGACCGGCTTGAAAAAAAGTTTAAAAAAATCCGGATTTTTCGCGGGATTGAGTCTGACATTCTTGCAGACGGGGCGCTCGATTACCCTGAGCGCGTGTTGTCCAAATTTGATTTTGTGATTGGTTCTGTTCATTCGCGATTTAATTTGTCAGAGCAAGAGATGACCAAAAGGGTGTGCCGCTCAATTGCTCATCCAAGAATGACTATTTTAGGCCATCCAACCGGCCGACTTCTTTTAGGTAGAAAAGGTTTTGCGCTTGATTTCTCAGCGGTTTTTGACGCGGCAAAAAAATTTCAAGTGACGATTGAGCTGAACGCCAATCCCCACCGACTTGATTTGGACTGGCGTGTGTGCAAACAAGCCAAAGAGCGGGGACTTAAAATGTGCATCAATCCTGATGCGCACGATGTTAAAGGACTTCGTGATGTTACCTTTGGTGTGGGGATTGCCCGAAAAGGATGGCTGACAAAGCGAGATATTTTGAATACGATGAGTGTGTCTGAGATGGAGGAATTCTTAAGGAAGCGCCAAGGGAAAAATTAAACATGATTCAAGAAAATTTAGCGTCAAAAAAGAAAAGAGCAGTTGCAATCATTAAAAATTTGAGGCGCGTGATTCCTGACCGCACGATTGAGCTTCATTTTAAAAATACATTTCAACTTTTGGTGGCGACCATTCTTTCGGCTCAATGTACGGACAAGCGCGTTAACATGGTGACGCCCGGACTTTTTAAAAAGTTTAAGACGGCAAAAGATTTTTCATCTGCAAATCAAAAGACGCTTGAAGGGTTGATTCGCTCAACCGGATTTTTTAGGTCGAAAGCAAAAAATATTTTAGGTGCTGCAAAAGCAGTGATGTCTCAATTTAACGGAAAAGTTCCAAATCGAATGGATGATTTGACCAGTTTGCCAGGGGTTGGCCGAAAAACTGCGAATGTGGTTTTGGGAAATGCGTTCGGCATTCCTGGTTTGGTGGTTGACACGCATGTCAAACGGATTTCAAATCGGCTTGGACTGACGCGCGAAAAAGATCCTGTTAAAATCGAATTTGATTTGCATCACGTCATTAACCAAAAAGACTGGGTTGAGTTCTCGCATCTATTAATCAGGCATGGCCGGCGGACTTGTTTTGCACGAAAACCAAAATGCGCTGAGTGTGTTGTGAACTGCTACTGCCCGGCGCGCGAAGATGTTAAAAATATCTCCGTTGGATTTACAGGTAAAGCAAAATCAAATCAATGACTGCATTTCTTCAATACTTCACCTATTTGTCGCTTCGGGTGTTCCTTGTCATCATGCGCCTCATTCCATTTTCTGCGGGGCTCAAATTCGCGCGGTTCATGGGCGGGATTCTTTATTACGTTTTGGGGCGCCGCCGAAAAATCGCACTCGAAAATTTGCGTGCAGCATTTGGAAAAGAAAAAATAGAGGAGGAAATTAAAAAAATCGCCAAAGAATCATTTGAGCATCTCGGTATTGTTGCCCTTGAATTTATGTGGACGCCGCATGTGGTCAGACATTTTGATTCCTATTTAAAGTCTGAAGGAAAAGAAAAAGTTCAGGCAGCGCTTCAAAGAGGGAAGGGCGTGATTTTGTTATGTGCTCACTTGGGAAATTGGGAATGGATTGGGCTTCGGATGGCGTTTGATGGTTTCCCGTCAAGTGCCATTGCCCGCTCACTCAAGAATCCATTTTTGTACCGCTACATCATGAAAATCAGGGGACTGACTGGTCTTAAAATTGTGAACAAAAATGGCGCTACGCGCGAAACGCTTCGCATATTAGCAGAGGGCAAGGTGGTGGGT
>JAHFHD010000155.1 GCA_023247075.1 Candidatus Omnitrophota bacterium
ACTCCATCACCTGAATCAAACTGATGGGGTGAGACGGAAGATCCACTTTCGTAATGTGACCTCCCTCGACAACGCAACCATTAGACACCCGGATTGTGGCCCCGGCTGCTACCGTGTCCACATCTTCTACAAATGGCAGGACAATCCGAATCAAACTGTCTTTTTGCAGGACCGAGTCCGCATCAATGGAACAAAATAAAGGATTTCGTGCGATGTTGAGGCCGGCATTGAGCGCGTCCGCTTTTCCACCATTTTCTTTGTCGATGACACGCAAATGCGGGTAAAGCGTTGATTGATAAATCTGACGCACCGGTTTCGTTTTGATGCGCACCCAATAAGCCTCTGGAAATGGGATGAGCGAAAAAACTTCAATTAAATGTTTGAGTGTTCCATCCTTCGAGCCATCGTTAATGACAATCACTTCAAAATTTGGGTATTCAACACTAAAAGTTGACCGAATGGTTGCTTCAATTGTTTTCTCTTCATTGTACGCCGGAATTAAAAAAGAGATTGGCATCTCATAGCCAGGATGAAGCGACACATAGGGCGAAAGGCTGTGATTTTCCACATACCAGATTAAGTGGAGAAATGCAATGGTATTGAGAATCATATAAGAACCAGTGAGCAGGATGAAGTATAAAAAAAATGCATATTGAACAATAGTAATCAACCGAATAATGCTTTGCACATCCAGAACAGTAAGTGGCATATTATCCTTGCAACTTCATCGGTGTTTCTTCAGCAATAACGTGATTAATCATGTCAAAAGCGAATTGATCTGACATCAGTTTTTGAATTTCAAGAAGCTTTGCAATCCCGCAAAAAGATGCCTGGGCCAATGCTTGTCCCGCTCTGTAGCGAACCCACCAAAACTTGTCACATAAAAGCTGCTTGAGCTTTGGGAGATCATCTTCTGTGCCCAGCTTTCCAAGCGTCGCGGCTACTTGCACTCGAACAGACCAATCTTTGTGGTCCGCATGACTGCGAACAAAATCCAAATATCCTGAATCGCCAAACTTGCCAATCACCCGGATGCAGATCAAAATAAGCTCGTCATCTTTCTTTTCATTAACCATTTGAAGAAGAAACGGAACTGTTAAATTAAGGCCAATAGCTTCAAGAATGCGCGCAATCCGAACAGAAATTTCAATGGGTGCTTCGATTGCAGTTTGAACCAGCGAGGGTAAAATCTTTTCGGAATTTGACTGCCCGAGAATACCCACAAGGAGGTCTGGCGACCTGCGGGCATGCGCCATCACCATAGGAACCACATACGGGATTGCTGCCTCGGAATCAATTTGAACCATGGTTCTTGCAGCAGCCGCAGAGAGAATTGTATTCTTACTTCGCGTTAAGGCGGCAAGTCTCGACCAGGCTGAACGATCTCGAAGATGCCCGCATGTTTCAATGGCAATCAAACGGTTGCGAATACTCCAATGATTCAAAAATGTCTTGGCACGCTGATCAATTCCAGTAATCACAGCAATTTGATTGAGCGTTTCAATTTCTGGGCCCTTGAGCAGCCACTGGTAATAATTCCAAAATCTAAGGAACCGGTACGTGTCTCTTTTAGCGATTGGTGGAAATCTTGGAATTCTTTTGGAAGTAAAACTTTTGACAATTAAGTCCCGCCATTTATGACGGAATCGTTCTTCTGCATATTGATCGAATGACAGGTAGACCCGAATCACAAGAACGAGTGAAATCAAAAATGCACAGGAGCACAACAAAATAAAACCAAACAAAAAAACAAGTTGATCAATTAAAAGCTGCATGAGGTATGTTTAACCCATCCGTTGCAAATCGTTTGAGAAGTAAGGTTAACTCAATTTGATGATTTGCTCAATGGCTGTGCGAAGTTTCGCTGGATCATGCCGAATGAGTTCCTGCTCATCTCCCACGTCGGTCAGTAACACTTGAGCGCGGGTTATTTTTTTTAATTCATGGACACGCTTAATCCCTACAGACGACTGGAGTTTCTTCTTGTAATGATCTTCTGATTCCTGCGAAATTCTGGTGTTGGAAATTAAAATGTGGTCGAGTGAATCGCCATTCAAATATTTGACAATCTCCTGCACGTGGTCTAGTGCGTCAAAACCATCTGTTTCTCCAGGTTCTGTCATAAGATTGCAGATGTAAATTTTCTTTGCGCGCGTCCGTGCAATTGCCTGCACTAAATCCTTTACCAAAAAATTGGTGATGATGCTTGTGTACAAATCACCGGGGCCCATCATCACGAAATCTGAAAAAAGAATAGCACCCAAAGCATCTGGATTGGCTTCTGCCTTTGGTTCATGCCAGATGTGTTCGATTGCAAGTGATGGGTTTCTCCCCTCAGCTAAATCAATCTTACTTTCACCTCGTACCACGGAACCATCTTTTAAAAGCGCACAAAGAGTTGACCTAGTTGAGGTAACGGGAATCACAATCCCTTGAATGTTTAAAATATCACCGAGACCTTTCACTGCTTGCACCATCGAACCTTTAATTTCAGAAAGTGCGGTCAAAAATAAATTCCCAAACGAATGCCCTGAAATACCATCCCCTTTTTCAAACCGGTATTGCATCACCTCATTCATAAGTTCAGGCGCATTTGAAAGTGCAACGAGACTCCGACGAATATCACCCGGCGGCAATATTCCAAACGATGCTCTGAGACGGCCTGAAGAACCCCCATCATCCGTCATGCTCACAACTGAGGTCAATTGAATGCGAGGCAGTTCTTTAAGCGCAAGCAGTAAAGAAAATAAACCTGTACCGCCGCCGATGCAGCTGATTCGGATTTTCTTGTGAAAGACAGCGTTAAAGCGTGACGTAAACTCGCGGACATTAAATGGCCGCGCAATAAATTCACAAGCGCCTAACTCAGCCGCTTCCAAAAGCGAGTCGAAGGAAGGTTTTGAGGAAACAACTAGAATTCTTTTTTTACTTTCGAGAAGAATCTGAAGCACTTTTGGCCGGTACCGGACCGACCTCCCTTGATAATCATCATCATGAAAAATCACTGTATGAATGTCTTTGTCTTTCAGTTGCTTCTTAAGCCCTTCCACATAAAATGCGGTTTCAACTTCAATTCCAAGATGAAAAGAAATCCCAAGAATATCATGACAGTTTTTATCAATGCCAGCGACGAGCACTTTTTGAGCCATCTTCTGACCTCCTAATTAAGCATCAATCTATTTCGAATTAATTTTAAATAATCTCATGATTTTGGAAACTGCACAGAAACACCGGTTTCAAAAGCATCATAAGTATGTGCGACTGCTGGATCTTCCCGTCTATAAAGAAAGAAAAGCCGATTGCCCTTAAATAATGGAACTGAAGTTAGAACATATCCGGACCATAAAGGGCCAGATAAGTCTGAATTTTGATAATGCGCGTTTCCATAACCAAATCCCCCTGAAAGCGTGATGCCTTTCATGAGCAGGCTTTGAGCTGAAAGCACAAAGGTTTTCTCATTTTCATACGGTCCCTCTCCCTTTGAGTAGTAAAATGCAGGTTCAACCCGAAGACGCTTATGTAAAGGAATGTTCAAAGCTTCATAAACACCAAAATCACTTCTGCCTAATGACCTCGGACCAAGCGTGGTGCCAGTTCTCAAATGCACATCATAAGGAAGACGAATATCCTGATCAAAGCTCATGATGGTCTGCCTAATGCCTCGTGGAAGCCTGCGCATCCCTATTTCAAACGAAGTGGTAAACCTGTCCATCCACCGCAAAGCGCTTCCGATGTGGTAGGAAGGAAAATTTTTGCGTTCGGCGGCAATGGAAGGAATGTCCAAACTTAAACTATTGTCAATCCTGAACCAAAGCTGTAAATTTTCTTTTGGCCGCCAGCCAATGCGCGACCTACGGAATCCTGCTCGATTACTTGTCGAACGTGTGTAGCTGCCCCAGACATCAAAATCGACGACGCTTGGAACATTTTTAATGTCCTTAATCCCCTGAATCGCTATTTTCTCTGACGGATCAATTTCAAGCGCCTTTCGATATGAGTGTATGGCGCCATGTGGGTTACGCTCTGCAAGTTGAACACGAGCAAGATCAAGGTAGAGATCTGCATCCTTTGGAAAATCTTGAATCATTTGGTGAAGAATTGTGAGTGCTTCCTTAGTATTTCCTTGCCAAAGACAGGTGTCAGCAAGCCCCTTTCTCGCGTCCACATCCCGCGGATCAATTTCAAGCGCTTCACGGAATCTTGATTTTGCTTCTTCGTATTGCCCTGACCAGGCAAATGTGTACCCAAGTCCAGTGTAAGCGGACGACGTTTTTGGATGAGCACCAATGACAGTGAGAAAATCACTCTCTGCCCCCTCATAATTCCCTTGCCAAGACCGCACAAAGGCACGGGCGTTTCGGATTCGGTCATTCTTCGGACTTCTCTCAAGCATCTGGTCATAAATCTTTTGAGCGCCTGGGTAATCTCCCTCTGAAACTCTCTTCTTTGCTTCACGATTCAAACTCTCCAGTTCATCAGCAAACTCAGCTTCCAATTCCATTACAAACGAAGTATCAAGTCCTTCCTGCGCCTCAAGCCGGTCTGGAGAAATTTGAAGCGCCGACTGAAATGCTTCCCTTGAT
>JAHFHD010000070.1 GCA_023247075.1 Candidatus Omnitrophota bacterium
CAGTCAAGAAATTAAACTCACGTTTTAAGGACATTGTCGAAACTGGAAAAATTGAGAAGTCAGGCGCGCTTGTCATGGAGACAGGTGAGCCGGAAACGGCAGATTTGCCGCGGCTTGTGATGCGTTTTGACCGGCGTCATTTTGGGCGTCTCAAGATGATGGTCGATTTCATAAATCAACTGGGCGATTAAATTTAGTTCCTACCACGCTGGACAGTAATCATTTCCGTTGTTTCCCACTTTTTTTTCCGCTATACTTTTTCACATTTCTGGGTGGGGGCGTAGCTCAATTGGTTAGAGCATCAGATTGTCGATCTGAGGGTTGCGGGTTCAAGTCCCGTCGCTCCCGCCAATTTTAAGGTGTAAATTTAAAGTAGGTCAATTGAATTTCAGGTGTTGTTAGTAGTTTTGTCAGTAGTTGTATATTAAATGGTTCTTCCCCAAAGACGTAGACAACGTTGTGTTTTAATAGTAAGTCCTGTCGCTTCCTGTTTGCTTTCCTAAATTCTTTCAATCTTTCAAAATCAATTTTGATTGATGACCAAGTAAGACTTTTGCTTTCGTCTATTTTATGGGGCATACTTAAGTGAGACATTAAATAAATTTAAAATAAGACAAACCAGTCAACTTTAAAATCTTGAAACTATGAAGAATGACAAGGCGGTCAAAATCCTTCTGGTTGAAGATGATGTTGATTTTGCCGCAATCGTCAAAGAAATTTTAAATACTTCAAGTGAACCAGTTTTTTCCATCGAGCACACTTCAAAACTTTCTCTCATCCCCGAGCTGCTTTCAAAATCTGATATTCAGCTGATTCTTCTTGACCTCAACATTGAAGACAGCAGAGGTCTTGACACGCTCTCCAAAGTTTATGGAATTAAGAGCCACATTCCGATTGTGGTGATGACCGGTTCCTATGACGAGACGCTTGGAATCAAAGCGCTTAAAACAGGTGCGCAGGATTATTTTTTAAAAGGCCGAATCGACCGTGTGTCGCTCATTCGCTCGATTCGCTACGCGCTAGAACGCAAAAAACATAAGGATGAGCTTCATCTGGCTCACGCAGAAACAAAAAATTTATTGGCGGCAATTCCTTCTTTATTAATCGGACTTGATGCAAACAATCAGGTAAAACATTGGAATAAAATCGCAGAACGAACCTTGGGCATTTCAAAGCCAAGCGTCATTAATCGTTCGCTTGACGAATGCGACTTCAAATGGGACAAAGAAGCAGTGCTCCACGGAATTCGTGAGTGCCGAAGCAAACGCAAGCCCTTACGTCTTGACGACATCCGCTTCATGCGGCCCGACCAAACGGAAGGTTTCCTTGGATTTACAATTTACCCGGTTCAAAATCATCCGGAAGAAGGAATTAAAATTTTGATTTTCGGTGCAGATGTAACGGAAAGAAGGCAGCTAGAGAAACATTTTTACCAGGTTACCAAGATGGAATCGTTAGGTGTTTTGTCAGGAGGAGTTGCTCATGAATTTAGAAACCAGCTAGCTCCAGCGTTAATGAGCGCCCGGCTTGCCAAGAAAGAAATTGAGAAGGGTGTGGTGAGCATTGAGAGAATCAGTAAGATTATTGATTATTTGGAAAATGCCAATCGGTTTGTAAATGAAATCCTGGCTTTTGGCAAAAAAGAGGAAGAAAAAAAGGAATCTCTTGAGCTTGGTCAGGTCATCCAGGATTCACTTGAGCTCATCAAACCCCTACTGCCTCATAATATTCAAGTCGAGTTAAGACGTTCTCAAGAAGAAGCTCCTATTGTTGCAGACAAAAGTCAAATCCATCAGGTGATGATGAATCTTTGTGCTAATGCCCAGTATGCGATGAGGCAGTTAGGTGGAAAAATAAATATTGCCGTTGAAGTGGTTGAGATTAAAAAAGGTAACCCACTCATCAATGGGAAAATACACCCTGGGAGTTATGTCAAGTTAAGTGTGCGCGACACGGGTGATGGAATCGATTCAAAAATTCTGCCGCATATTTTTGAGCCATTCTTCACGACCAAACCTGGAAATGAAGGCGCTGGAATGGGTCTTGCTGTTATTTATGGCATTGTGACCAAACATCAGGGAGCCATTACGGTGTCTAGCGAACCTGGATGCGGCACGATTTTTGACTTGCATTTCCCAAGGCATCTCAAACCTGCTTCGTTGTAAATTTCTTCCTCGTCATTTTATCTAAACCTGTGATTCTCGGGTACATCCCACTTACAGCAGTTCTTTTTTACCCACCCTCACCCTACCCTCTCCCTCGCGAAGCAGAGGGAGAGGGTAGGGTGAGGGTTTGCCACTGAATCAGAACTGCTTCTTTTGGGATGCACCCGTGATTCTTAAATCCATAGCACAACATTCTGAAGAATGGTATGATGCTTCAGATTTTTAAAATGAAGTCGAAATAACTAAGGATTATTCACCTGCGAAACCATATGAGGATGTGACGATGAACAAATTGATTAAAATGGGGTTGATTGCGAGTCTGATTGTGCCAACAGTTCTTTCAATCCATACAATCAAATCCTTTTCAAACAATGCTGATGGTTCTCAGACACAACAGCCTGCGCAAACAGCAATCGCAAGTCCCATAGAAACAAAGATTAATGCTACTTCGACACCACCTGCCGAAACGGAAAAAAGTTTTGTCAATTTGTACATGGAGGCTGGAAAAAAATTTGGTGCTGCAGATTATGAAGGTGCAGTTAAGCTCTACAACGAAAGTCTTGAATATGTGAAATACGGGCTTCAGAAAGCAATGATTTATTACAAGCTCGTAGATGCTTACCATGCACTCGGAAATTTAGAGATGGAGCTTAAGTACGCAGAACTCGTGCCTAAGTATTCTGCTAATCCAAGAGTGAATGAGAAGTATGAGCATCGCGCGGAAGAAATCAAAAAACTTCTAAACGCAAAAACGCCCACGAGTTAAAGTCACTTTACCCACCAAAGTTTTAAGAAAAATCATTTGATGGATTTGTCCCGAAAAGTAGTCTTGATGACTGGTGTGGCCAGAATTGGTCATGAAGTTGCGCTTTCGCTCGCTCTCTTGGGCGCTTCGCTTGCTTTGGTGTATTTTAAGTCGAAACAAGCAGCAGAGAAAACAGCTCATCTGATTCGTACTAATAAAGGAGTTGTTCAACTGATTCAAGCAGATTTGAGTCTTCCAGGTGCTGGAGCAGTTGTGATGACGCAGGTGAAAAAATCATTCAAGAAATTGCATGTACTAATCAACATGGCATCTTGTTATGAACATGTTCCAGTCAATCATTTAATTTCTCATGATTGGGACCAAAATTTAACTATTAATTTGCGGTCGGCATACGAACTTTCACTTGAAGCTGCAAAGCTCATGAGGAAGAGCGAGTGGGGAAGAATCATTAACATTGGAGATTGGACCAGCGCAAGCGGAAGGCCGCGTTACAAAGGACTTGTTCCTTATTATGTTGCAAAGGCAGGGCTTCAAGGTCTTACGGAAGTACTTGCACTTGAATTTGCACCTCATATTTTAGTCAACATGATTGCACCTGGACCAATTGTCCCGCCTGTCAATGCCAGTAAGAAGGAAATCCACGCGGTGTTAAGGGAAACACCGCTTAAACGATGGGGCGGCAGAGAAGAAATTACAAAGGCAATCCGATTTTTGATTGATTCAAACTTTGTGACGGGAGAATGTGTGCGGGTAGATGGAGGGCGGCATCTCTACTAGTACCTTTTCGTTTTTTAAAGAAACGAGGTGCAGTACCGTAATCTAAAAATTAAATTGACACGGTATTAGCTGGTGTGCACTCAATAAGGGGGTGCTTCCCACTTGATGCGGTTGTTTTTCATGTCATCCTGAGCCCTTCGCTGTGTCATCCTGAACGAAGTGAAGGATCTAGCGCTCAGGGTAAACTCCGCGAAGGATCTGGCATTCGCTAGATTCTTCAGTTCGGCCTAACGGCCTCCTTCAGAATGACAAGGCTGTGAATGGCTTCAAAATGCTAAATAAACATTTGTGGCCCCCTTGAGTATAGGTAAAGAAATTCACGCTTTATATGCTGGATGAGTGTAGTTTTTATTGAAACGGCCGATATTTGTGAGTACGAGAACAGACCGAGATCAGACTTCACAGTTTGAAAAAAATAAATCGATGGTTTGATGCAGGTAAATTCCCCAAATGAAAGGAGTAGAGCATGGCGTACAGCGCGAAAAGTAAAAAAACCGGCCGGTCCTTCTACCTACATAAAAAGGAAGTCACTCTCCGCGGTGGGAGAAAACAAATTATTTTTTATTTTGCTGGTGAAGCAAAAGAAGGTGCTGTAGACAGCCTACCTCCTGGATATGCCATTGGGGAAAACTCAAAGACAGGGCTTCCAATCTTAAAAAGAGCCTGACACATTCCATGTATTTGTTTCAGCGGTTACAAGTGAGCTCACTCAAGTGAGTGAGGTCGCAATTATTTTAGGCGGCGGTCAAGGCAAACGGCTATTTCCTCTTACTCTTTACCGGTCAAAACCAGCAGTTCCCATCGGTGGCAAATATCGTTTGGTTGATATTCCAATCAGCAATTCCCTTCATTCTGGAATCAAGCGGATTTTTGTCCTCACTCAGTACAATTCAGTTTCAATCAATAATCACATTCACAACACGTACAAATTCGATTACTTCAGCAAAGCTGCCGTGGTACTTCTTTCTGCCGAGCAAACACTCTCCAGTACAAAATGGTTTCAAGGGACTGCGGATGCTGTCAGGTGTCATCTGCCGCATTATTATTTATTTGAGGAAGACAATGTGTTTATTTTATCCGGTGACCATTTGTACCGGATGGATTACCAGAAGATGCTCAAGTTCCATCGTGAAAAAAAGGCAGATGTGACTATTTCAACTATTCATGTTCCGGAGACCATGACATCTGAATTTGGAATTGTGAAGATGGAAAAAGGCGGTTTGATTACAAATTTCAGGGAAAAACCAAAGACTGAGGAGGAACGTTCAGGACTTGAGTCTGAGCGCAAGGGTAAATATCTTGCATCAATGGGAGTTTATTTGTTTAAAGCTCCTGTTTTGATTAATTTACTCAGGGGTTCAGAAATAGATTTTGGCCGGGAATTAATTCCACGCGCAATTCGCCAATATAAATCATTTGGATATTCATTTCATGGCTATTGGCGCGACATTGGGACGATTAAAAGTTTTTATGATGCGAGCATGGAACTCACAGGGCCTTACCCGCGCTTCCGCTTTCATTCGCCTAAGGGAAATATTTTTACGCATCCAAGGTTTTTGCCGCCTGTTCAAATCATTTCTTCAAAAATCGAAAATTCACTTGTCTCGGAAGGTTCTGTGATTCGCAAAGCAGAGATTAATCATTCAATCGTCGGACTCAGGTCTGTGATTCAAAAGAAGGTGCTGATTCATCGGTCTGTAGTGATGGGGATGGACTATTTTGATTTTGAAGAACGTTCGAAAAATGACGTACCGCTTGGTATTGGTGAAGGCAGTACCATTGAAAACGCGATTGTTGACAAAAACGTGCGAATTGGAAAAAATGTAACCATTCGGAACATCAAACAAGTTAAAGAAGAAGATGGAAGCGGCTATTTTATTCGTGAAGGAATTGTCATCATCCCGAAGGGCGTTACCATTCCAGATCATACAGTGATTTAGGGGTCGGAAAAAGAACGATGAACTTTAAGTCATTAAAGCTACGCTCAATGAGAATACCAATCAAATACTTGCTTGTAGCCGTCACACTGTGCGCGTTGATTGTTGGAGCCGTTTTCACCGGAAGGCGGTTTCTTCATTTAGGCAAATCGGTTGAGATTGTGAGTGGAAAAGAAAAAGGGCCAAAGGATGCGCCGATTCAAATGGATGTGTACAGTGATTTCCAGTGCCCAGCCTGCCGCAATGCCTTGCCAATGATTGAAGAAATTGAGCAAAAATATTCTCCCTATGTGAAAGTCATATTCCGGCAATTTCCTTTGGAGCATAATCATGCGTGGTCACTTCTTGCCGCACAGTTTTCTGAATGTGCCGCGCAGCAAAGAAAATTTTGGGAGTTTCACGGGCGCATTTATGCGACACAGGAAGAATGGTCTAAGTTGACTGATGTGACTCCTCGTTTCATTGGTTTTGCTCAAGAAATTGGGCTTGATTTGAAGGTGCTAGAAGTTTGTCTCGGCAAAGAGGAAATCATCAGCCAAATCCGTAAAGAGCGTGAAACTGGCGCAGCACGCGGGGTACAGTCAACACCGACAATTTTTATTGGAACCGAAGTATTTGTTGGCGGACCACAGCTAAAGGAACGCGCGCCTCAAGTGATTGAAAAAGAACTTGAACGTCTCGGAATAAAAATTAAATAAGATGAGCTTAACGCGAAGAGATTTATTGTCTGTTTTGGAACAAATCATTGTAGGAGGTGTGTTTACAATCTCTGGATGGCTGAAACTTGTAGCGCCCCATCAAAATTTCATGGCTGTCATCGAACAATACCAGGCGGTTCCGCATTTGTGGGTAGAACCTGTGAGTTTGATTGTTCCATGGATTGAAATTATTTTTGGTGTTTTTCTTCTGCTTGGATTTTTATCTCGGGTGAGTGCTGGCGTTTTGTCTGTGCTGCTTCTTAGTTTTATTGGTTTGCTTGGACGAGGGATTTTGCTTCACATCCCAATCCAAGAATGTGGATGCTTCGGGTCTCTATTGAAGCTTGAGCCGTGGCAGGCGCTTGCACTCGACACATTGCTTTTTAGCCTTGCACTCATCCTCATGTGCTTTGAGCACTCAAAATTAAGTCTTGATGCCTGGCTCTCGAAGTGAAAAGCAAAAAGGAGTGTTACAGCCGATTCCAATTGCGGTTGTCAGTCTTTATTTTTTGTTCACTGAATTTTCTAATTTTAATGCAACAAGCATTTGCTTACGAAAGCCCGACCTTTGGTCCTAAAGATGCCCCAGTTCAGATTGTTGAGTTCACTGATTTTGAATGTCCTTATTGTGCACTTGCAGCTTTGAATGCTCTCGACTTAGTCCGCAAAACTTACGGTAATCAAGTACGATTTGTTTTCAAACATTCCCCGCTTCCTTTTCATCGGCGGGCAAAATCAGCCCATGTTGCTGCTTTGTGTGCAAATGAGCAGAACCATTTTTGGGAATATCGGATGCGGTTATTTAGAAATCAGAAGGAGTTGAATCGAGGCGCTTATTTAGAGCACGCAAAAACACTTGGTCTTGATCTTGTTAAATTTGAAGGATGTTTAAATCAAAATCAGTATGACTCAGTGATTGATGCTGACATTGCAGAGGCAATGAAGCTAGGAGTTGAGGGTACACCTGCATTTTTGATTAATGGGCAAATTCTCGAAGGTGCTCAGCCATTTGAAGAATTTCGTGAAGTGATTGACCGGGAATTGGTTAACCAGTAATTTGTCGCATCCAATACTTGACAGGAATCAGAACATTCGTAAGATGACAGCACTCACACCCGACTACAAGGCCAGGTAGCTCAGCGGTAGAGCAGAGGACTGAAAATCCTTGTGTCGGCGGTTCAATCCCGTCCCTGGCCATAACTTTTTTGATCAACCGTTCAATTCCTCATTTCCTTATTCGTGATTATTAATTTTTTAATTAAGTTGCCTTTTTGGAATAGCAAGCTGTTTGCTACAACTAATGCAATAGGAATTTAATTGAGTGGAGGTCAAATAGTTCTGTGTCCATTTGCAGAATAGTGAAACCATATGGTATGGTTTACGCAGAACTTGAGAACTAACCACTCAAGTAAGGAGGAATCAAATGAGTATGCGACACAGTGCGTGTGGCAAAGCTGTATTTGTTTTGGCAGTTGTTTTGGTTGGTGCGCTTGCGCTTGGATCGAGCGTTTTTGCGGCTAACTTCCATATTAATGAGAAGGTGGATGCGCTTGAAAATAGTGCAGCCGAGGCTTTTGTGGGAGGAGCGATTGGTCAAGTGACGGCGGATTTGGGTTCACCCAGCATGGTTCGGGACAATTTAGCTGATGCAGAGCAAATCGACTACATTTTCATTGGGGAAGCGAAAGTGTACACGTTTGCGGTTGCAAAAGCAGCTGGAAAATCAGTGACGGCTTACGTCAAGCATAATCGGGCTGAATGGGAAGAAAGCGTTTATCCTGCTTACCCCGCTTAAGACGAAGTAAATGAGTTAACATCACACAAACCACAACGAGACAATTCCTTCTTGGGTCAGTAGGGAATCAGGGATTCCTTACTGATCCGGCACGGAACAGATGAGTGAGCAGATTCATGTGTCTGGAAAAGAATTGCTGGATGACCGGAGTCTCGCTTTGCTCGCTCAACAGGGAGATCGTTCCTCTTTCGAGATTTTAGTCAAGCGCCATCAAAAAAAGATTTTAAACGCCTGCTACAGAATCATCGGTTATTCAGAAGACGCCAAAGAAGTTGCAGCAGATGCCTTCGCTGAAGCATTTCGGTCTCTCAAAAATTTCAAGTCTGATGCGCAATTTGGAACCTGGGTGTACCGGATTGCGCTTAATCTCTCCTTTCAAAACCTCAGAGTAAAAGCTAGAAATCGAAAGCGAATCGTCAGTAGTGACGACCAAAATGCTGACCATTCGCTTGAGTTGGAACCTGACCCTAAAGCAGCGGTTGCCCGAGAGGCTCTTGAATGGGAAGAAACCTTGGGGACCATCCGCCTTGTACTCAGCAAAATATCAAAAGCACATGCGGAAATGCTCGTACTTTGTGACATCGAAGGACTTTCGTATGTGGAAGTGGGAAAACTTTTGAATTGCCCGAATGGTACTGTCATGAGCCGGCTGAGCCGCGCCCGCGACTCCTTCCGAAATGAATGGAACAAACACGCCAAAGATTGATTTAATCAAGTCATCCTCATGCTTTTTTAATTCCTTCAAATAGTTCCCCCATCACCTAAGACATAAAAAAAATAATTATTAAGGCCCACTAACGGAATAGTGTGCTGTCTGCCGCAACTAAATTACCAGTTGCAGAGAATGCAACCAGCCATGACAACACTTAAATCAAGTTCTGATGTCGAAGAAGTTTTAAAGAAAGTTGAAACGCTCGGCTTCCCAGACCGCGGCGATGACCACCAATTTGTGCGGATGGTCCAAGAAAAAATTGCAAGCCCAACCCTCATTTCATTCTCAGCCTTAACCCTTCGCATCTCCTTTGCTTTTGTTTTTGTCAGTTTGTGTTTTGGTCTATGGATTCATAAAACCATGATGCTTACACCTGTCCATACAGAGGAAAAACGTTCACATGCCATCCCGCTTAAAGGAGCAATTTTAGAAGCGCGGGGAAATTTGGGCGGTGAGGGCGCAGCCAGTATTTATGGAGGCGACAAAATTACAACTGGAGCAGATTCCTCAATGACCTTTTATTTTCCCGCGGGCGGTTATGTGTACGTCGGGTCAGATTCGTCTATGGCAATTGAGCGTGCTGAGGAAGAATGGCCGAGCGGCCGCGTGATTTATGAACTGAATCTTGAAAAGGGAACGATGTATTTACGGCTTGATGACTTAGAAGGTGGTTCTGAATTTTTCACAAAGACACCATTTGGTACTACGCATGTTCTTGGAACGGAATTCATGGTTGAGGCGCGCGAGCAAGTTGGAATGAACGTGGAAGTTCTTAAAGGGTTGGTAGAAGTAAGGTCAGCTTCGAATGGGAAAACTTTTTCAAAAGTAAAAAAAGGTTCGCGTGCTTTGCTTTCACCAGATGGGGCAGGTACTATTTCAATAAGTGAACTTGAGCCAGGAAAATTTTCTGAACTAACTGACAAATTCAATTCAATTTTTCTAAGCGCCGAGACACACGTTGAGCAAAAACAAAATCAAAACGAACCCAATTTCAGAATTGTATTGCAGAAGGAAGGTTGACGAAGCCATTCCAAATGGGAATGGCTCGTTTATTTTAATGAGAAAATCACTCAAGGCAAATGAAAGAGAAAAATTGAGAGAGCAGAATGGAAAATCATTTCCATTTTTGTTTCAGTGGATTTTTCTCATCGTGGGCGGACTTTTGATTGCCGCACCTTCTGCTTTTGCCACAGCATTTAATGATGCCGCAACCGGCAACTGGAATGTGGGAACGACTTGGGGAGGTGCATGCGCGTCAAGCTGCGTCGAAGGTACGGATTATCCTGGACCTAATGACACTGTCACGATTGATTCCCATACAGTCACTCTCACAGCAAATCACAAAGCGGACAGTATGACTATTTCCACAAGTGGTACTTTTACAATGAGCTCTTACACGCTTGACGTGAGAGGAGACTGGACTAATACAGCCGGCACCTTTAATGCCAATACCGGCACAGTTAACTTTAATGATTCATCCGTGACTTCAACAGTGAATAGCAGCAGAATTTTTAATAATGTGATTGTGGCTAAAGGCACCAATACCTTTACAGTTACCAGCACTATGGATGTTGATGGAACTTTAACATTGACCTCTGCGAGTGATTTATTGGGTGGAACCATCACAGCTTCCAATGCTGTTTCAAGTGCAATTTCAACAGCATTAACGACTGCTACTCTCTTAATTACCTTTGACGGAGCCAATTCACCCAGCGTCACTGGAACCGGTTACTTTCCAAAGATGACATTTAATAGAACTGGAGGAACGCTTACATTAAATTCAGCAATTAAAGTACAGGGAAATTTGACTTACACAGCAGGTACTGTCACCTTTGGCTCATCCAGTACGCTTGAATTTGTGAATGCAGTGACAATCACTCCCAGCACACTTGCATTTAATCACATCAAATTCAATGCTCCTGCAGCTACTATTACCATCAGCGGCACAATGGACATTAATGGAGACCTCACGATTACAAGTGTGGGAGGTTTAAGCGGTGGAACCATTACAGCAGCAGGTGCTGTCACTACTCTTGTTACAACTTTAAGTCCTTCTACCACAGCCTTAACGTTTGACGGAGCCAATTCACCTACACTTGGCGCAAGCGGCGGAACAGGTATGCTGCCGGGAAACATTACCATCAATCGTTCAGGCGGCACATTAACCATGAACGACACCATCAAAGTTGTGGGGAACTGGACTTACACAGCAGGTACTGTAAGTGCTAATTCAACCAGCACTATTGAGTTTACCGCAGCGAGTACAGTGAGTAGCGGCTCTATGATTTTTAGAAATGTGAATATTAACATGGGCGCTGCCACATTAACCGTAAGCGGCACTATGGACGTGGATTACAATCTCACACTCACATCAGTTGCCTCTATGAGTGGCGGAACGATTACAGTTGGACAGAATCTCACTACCTTAATCTCTTCACTCAGTACCACCACCACAGCCATTACTCTTGATTCAAGCAACACAGGCATCTTAAGTGCAGGAGGCAGCACCGGTGTTCTTCCAGGCGGCACCTTTACTATTAATAAAGTAAGCGGCAGTTTAACGGTTAATGACATCATTAGAATCTATGGCGCATTTACTTACACAGCAGGCACAGTCACTGCAACAAATAGCACCTTTGAATTTATGGCCATAAGCACCGTCACCCCAGGTGCAATGCCTTTTGGTAATGTCATTGTCAATATGGGAGCAAATACTTTAACCTTGTCTAGTACCACTTGGGACATTAATGGCAACCTCACCATCACCAATGTAGTGAACATAAATGGCAACACCATCACCCTTGCAGGCAATCTCATCAGCACAGACAGTTCGGTTGCTGGAACCACAGCCATTACATTTGATGGAGCAAGTGACACAACCATCACAGCTGGTGCAAGCACTTATGTTCCAGCAGGAGCATTCACCATTAACAAATCAGCTCAAACCAATAAAGTGACTCTCACCACAGCTCTTTCAATCAATGCAGCCAGTCAAAACCTAGTCCTCACACAAGGTATTCTTGATCTTGCTGGTTATGATTTAACAGTTAACAACTTATTTACTCTTGCTTCTGGAACAACACTCAAACTTCAAGGCAATCAAACCATCAACAAAGGTCCAACCACTAACACAGGCATCATTATGTACACAGGCACAGCAGCTGCTTACACCCTCAAAGCTTGGACATATCAAGACTTAACTATTAGTGGCGGAACAAGCAGTGCGTTTAGCTTGGGAGCAAATCAAGTAGTCACAGGCATCTTCACTGCAACCAAAGGTATTCTCAATGCAGCTAACTACACCTTTGCAATCAATGGCAACACAGTCATTAGCGGAGGTACCTTA
>JAHFHD010000071.1 GCA_023247075.1 Candidatus Omnitrophota bacterium
GCGCAGTGATGGCCCGCGCGAATTGCAACCCCTTCCCGGTCAAGCACCGTTCCAACATCATGCGGATGAATACCGCTTGAAAGCACAAAAGAAACTACTCCAATTTTCTGTGGTGCCGTGCCAATGATTTCAAGTCCATCAATTTCTGAAAGTGTTTCAGTTGCATATTGAAGAAGTTCTGATTCGTACACCTGAATCCGACTCAAACCAATGGACTCGAGGTAATCAACCGCTGCGCCAAGACCAATCACACCGGCAATGTGAGGTGTTCCAGCTTCAAATTTGTACGGCAGCACATTGTAACTTGTTTTTTTAAATGTCACGGCGCTAATCATGTCTCCCCCACCTTGATAAGGTGGCATTCGCTTCAAATACTCTGACTTTCCATAAAGCACACCGATGCCAGTAGGCCCGCACATTTTGTGTCCTGAAAAAACATAAAAGTCACAGTCAAGGTCAATCACATCAATTGGTAAATGCGCTGCCGCCTGAGCTCCATCTACCAGCACTGGAATGTCTCGCTTATGTGCCATCTGAATTAACTTCTTGATGGGATTAACCGTTCCAATCGCATTTGAAACATGCGCAAGAGAAACCAGTTTTGTTCTGGAGCTAAGCAACTTCTCAAATGAATTAACCTTTAAAACACCTTGCCCATCCATAGGCGCAATTTGAAGCTTCGCGCCAATTTGCCCACACAGAATCTGCCACGGTACAATATTGGAATGATGCTCCATCGCTGAGATGACAATTTCATCACCCGCTTTTAGAAAAGTGCGCCCAAAACTTTGGGCAATTAAATTAATTCCTTCGGTTGCGCCACGCACAAAAATAATTTCTTCATGCTTCTGTGCATGAATAAAATGCTGAACCTTGACGCGCGCTGCTTCATAAGCTTGAGTCGCCTTCTCACTTAAGTAAAAGACACCGCGGTGGATGTTGGCATTTTCAGATTCGTAATAATGCGTCAGTGCGCCAATGACTTGTTTTGGCTTTTGACAAGTTGCTGCATTGTCCAAATAAACCAGCGGTTTTCCATACACCCGTTTGCTTAAAATAGGAAAATCGCGTCGGTATTTGAAAACATCAAAAGCAGCTTCGACTTTTGGTTTCGGTTTTGGCATTACAATCGCCTCATTTTTCACAATAATTTCCTTCAAACTGATTCTTCACAAGAGTCTCAAAATACTCATGAGTTGTTTCTAATTCAGCGTGATTTAACACCTCAACTGCAAATCCAAGCGACAAAATTTCTTTTGCTTTCAATTCAGAAATTCCGCGACTCTTCAAATAAAATACTTGAGTAGGGTCCAGCTCCCCAATGGCAGCGCCATGAGTGCATTTGACATCATCAGCAAAAATTTCAAGCTGAGGCTTGGTGTCAATGGTCGCCTCGCTTGAAAGTAAGAGATTTTTATTAGCTTGGGCAGCATCTGTTTTTTGTGCCCCCGGTGCGACAAAAATATTCCCACAAAACACAGCTTGTGACGCACCGCTTAGAATACCCTTGTAAAGCTGCCGACTCACCCCTTCTGGCTTTTGATGCTGGATGCTTGTGTGGTGGTCCATGTGCTGGCCGCTACGTGGAAAATAAAGTCCATTCAAATTGCACGATGCGCCCACATCCAGCAATTCAACATTTAAATTGTGACGCGCAATTTTTGCCCCCAAATCCAAAACAAGAGATGAAAAGCTACTCTCTTTTCCAACCTGAACATTGGTTGCGTAAACATGGTAAGCTTTTTTCCCCTCTGCTTGAACCCGTCCATAGCGAAGCGTGGCGCCTTCTTCAGCAACCATCTCTGTGACGCCATTTGTGAAATATGCGTGTTCTGAAACTGAGAAAAAAGTTTCGATAATTGAAGCGCGGCTGCGCGGACCAATCACAATTAAATTGCGCGGCTGCACCAAAGAAAGTGATTGGGATTCCCCTTGAATAAAAATAAGATGAATTGGATTTTTGATTTCTAAATTTTGCGGCACATAAACAAAAACTCCGTCTTGAATGAATGCTTTGTTGAGTGTGGCAAATACGTCCTCTGTATTTGTTTCTCGCGTTAAGTAGGATTTTAAAATCTCCGGATGAGTTTTAATTGCCAGGTCAAGCGAACTAATTACAACTCCATCTTGTGGATTTGGAAGAATGGACAAATGCTCCGCAAAAAAACCGTTCACAAAAACAAGTCTCGTTCCATTTAAAGAAAATGGAAACATTTGATCAAACTCTTCTTTTACCACTAACGAAGATCCTCGCTGAACATTTTGAAAGCGAGCGGTTTCAATTTCAGAAACGTTCGTGTATTTCCACGCTTCAGTTTTTGTTGTTGGGAAACCAATCTGAGAAAATTTTAAAAAAGCATTTCGCCGCAACACTTCAAGCCAGGACGGCTCAGAAGATTTGCAAGTCGCATTCAAGCCGTGGAATAAAGACTCGTAATGTTCAAGCGCCTTTGAATGTTTGTCTTTTTTTTGGTCCTGAACCATAATCATTTGAATTTCCCGCTTTAAGCTCCCTTCAAACTCCCAGGCTCGCGCATCCACTCGTAGCCCAATTCCTCAAGCTTAAGCGCAAGATCACGTCCGCCTGATTTGACAATCCGACCATCCATCAGCACATGAACAAAATCAGGCTGGACATAATTGAGCAAACGCTGGTAATGAGTCACGAGTAAAATTGCTCTTTCCTTTGAGCGCATCAAATTGGTGCACCGCGAAACAAGTTTGAGCGCATCAATATCAAGCCCGGAATCTGTTTCATCCAAAACTGCAAGAAGCGGCTCAAGCACAAGCATCTGGAGCACTTCATTGCGTTTTTTTTCACCACCCGAGAAGCCATCATTGACAAACCGGCTCGCAAAGCTTGCATCCATCTCAACAAGTTTCATTTTTTCTTTGAGGAATGCGAGGAAATCACTCGCATCCATTTCTTCAAGCCCTCGTGAAGCGCGGATTTCATTAAGCGCTGCTCTTAAAAAATATGAATTGGTCACTCCGGGAATTTCAACCGGGTACTGAAACGCGAGAAAGACCCCTGAGCGTGCACGTTTCTCAGGCGAAAGCTCAAGCAAGTTTTCTCCCTTGAACAAAATCTCTCCTTCGGTTACTTCGTAATCCGGATGTCCAGCGAGGACACGTGCAAGCGTACTTTTACCAGAGCCATTTGGACCCATAATGGTATGAATTTCGCCTCCGCGAATTTCAAGATGAATTCCTCTTAGAATTTCCGTTCCATTCACATTCACATGAAGATTTTTAATTTGTAACATTTATTTCTCCCATTATTCTATTTATCATCCTGAAGGAGCCCCGCAAATTTATTCTCGGGGCAAACTGAAGGATCTAGTGAACTGAGATCCTTCGCTGCTCCTCACACCACTAATAGGCTTCGCTCAGGATGACAGGACTACATCAACCGACGCTCCCCTCAAGACTGACTCCAAGTAGTTTTGCCGCTTCGACTGCAAATTCCATCGGCAAATTTTTGAACACCTCTTTGCAAAATCCATTCACAATCATCGAAACCGCATTCTCACCGGAAATCCCGCGCTGCTTTGCGTAGAAAAGCTGGTCTTCGCTGATCTTTGATGTCGAAGCTTCATGCTCCACTGAAGCTGTTCGATTCTGAACCTCGATGTACGGAAAAGTATTGGCGCTGCACTGGTCACCAATCAGAAGTGAATCGCACTGCGTGTAATTTTTTGCATTGAGCGCTCCCGGTTGAACGCGCACAAGTCCGCGGTATGTATTTTTTCCGAATCGTGCCGAGATGCCCTTTGAAATAATGGTGCTCTTTGTATTTTTTCCAATGTGAATCATTTTGGTTCCGGTGTCTGCTTGCTGGTGATTATTGGCAAGCGCAACCGAATAAAATTCGCCAACGGTGTTGTCTCCTTGAAGAATGACGCTTGGATATTTCCAGGTAATGGCTGAACCAGTTTCAACTTGCGTCCATGAAATTTTTGAGCGCTCACCTGCGCACTTTCCCCGTTTCGTCACAAAATTGTAAATCCCGCCTTTGCCATTTCGGTCACCCGCATACCAATTCTGAACAGTTGAGTATTTAATCTGAGCGCCTTTGAACGCCACAAGTTCAACTACTGCGGCGTGCAATTGATTCTTGTCGCGAATCGGTGCTGTGCATCCTTCGAGGTAACTGACATAACTTCCTTCATCTGCCACAATAAGCGTACGCTCAAATTGGCCGGTATTCTGCGCGTTGATTCGAAAGTAGGTGGAAAGTTCAAGTGGACACCTGACCCCTTTTGGAATGTAGCAAAAAGAACCGTCGCTAAATACGGCGGAATTAAGCGCAGCATAAAAATTGTCTGCGTAAGGCACCACGGTACCCAAATATTTTTTCACAAGTTCAGGATGTTCCTTGACCGCCTCCGAAAAAGAACAAAAAATGACGCCAACTTTCTTTAAAGTTTCCTTGAATGTTGTGCCAACGGACACACTGTCAAAAACTGCATCTACCGCAACTCCGGCAAGGCGCTTCTGTTCATCTAGGGGAATACCAAGTTTCTCGTATGTCTCAAGAATTTCTTTGTCAACCTCATCCAAGCTTTTTGGGCCATCCTTCTTGGATTTTGGTGCGGAATAGTAAATGATGTCTTGAAAATCAATGTTTGGGTATGAAACATTTTGCCAATGAGGCTCCTGCATTTTGAGCCATCTTTGGTACGCCTCAAGGCGCCAATTGAGCATAAACTCAGGCTCTTTTTTCTTAAGCGAAATCAGACGAATCACGTCTTCATCAAGACCGGGCGGAATCGCGTCCGCTTCAACATTGGTGACGAAGCCATATTTGTATTCTTGCTCAATTAATGCTTTCGCTTCTTTCATATTCTACCTATGTCTTTCCTTTTGAGTGGGAGCGAAATTATTTTTCGCCATCATCTCAAGCGTCACCGAACTGTAGAACTCATCTAAAAGTTCTTTGGTGCGGCTCCACACGGGACTAATGCCGCATAAATTAAAATGATTACATACAATTTCACTTCGGATTTTTGGCTGGCAGAAAACCTCAAATGTTGTGCCCTCAAGCGCTTCAATGATTTCTCTAAGCGTAATTTCGGAAGCATTTTTTCCGAGTGTGTAACCACCCTGATTGCCGTGATGCGGCTTCACAATTCCGGCACGTTTGAGCCGATTTAGAATTTTTGCAACATAAGTCTCAGAATAATGCTCGGCTTCTACCATGTTTTTAATTGTCACCACCTGAACAGGATTGCTAGAGGAGTGGCGAGCAAGATGAATGAGACAAACCAGCCCATATTCTGTTTTAGTTGTAAGGCGCATTTTTAACCCCGAGGAAGAGCTAATAAAAGTGTAGTTAAGTTGACTCTTTTAGTCAAGTTTAAATTAACACTTAATAATAGGATTAATTTAAATAGCTTTTAGAAATGAAAGATAAGAAGAAAAAGGTGCCGCACGGCACCTTTTTAACAACACAAACTACGGCTCAGGTGAAGCACTTCGCTCCAATAAGCTTCTGTGGCGGGCATAACACTCAAACGTGACATTCGAACCAATTCCCACGTAGAAAAAATCTTATTTGCCTTGATTTCTGAAAGCCTGACGTGGTGAGTTAATGCACGCACTGAAGCTAAGTCCACAACAACAGACTTGGATTTAACTCCCTTTGCTCCTGCTTGATTCTTAGGGTCAGGATAACCATTACTTAACGCCTTTGCAATTCCAATCACTGCCTTCTCTTCCCCTGTGTGGTAAATTAAAATTTCATCCCCTTTTTTAACTTGCCGGAGATGCTTGAGCGCGAGTGGATTCGCAACTCCATCCCACACATCACGTTTCGCTTTTACTAAATCATCCCACGAATAAGTTTCTGGGTCGGTTTTAAATAACCAACGATTCATTTATTTTTCTCCTTACTTAAGCGTCAAGCTCACTGGGCAATGGTCTGAGCCATAAACTTTATTTAAAATGTCGGCGCTTTCAACCCTCTCGACCAAATCCTGGGACACAAAGTGGTAATCAATTCGCCAGCCCACGTTGCGACCACGAGCGCCTGTTTTGACATCCCACCAAGTGTACTGATTTGGGAGGTCACAAAAGTGTCGGAAAATGTCCACTTGCCCACTCTCAATCCACCGGTCAATCCAAGCGCGCTCAACAGGAAGAAACCCTGAAACGTCCTCATTTTCAGTTGGCCGCGCCAGATCAATCGGTCGATGCGCTGTATTGTAATCTCCTGAAATAATCACACGCTTGCCGCTTTTCTTGAGCCGCTCGACAAATCGAAGTGTTTCTTCATAAAAATCAAGTTTGTACTCAAGCCGCTCTGGCCGGCTTTTCCCATTTGGGAAATAAATGTTTAAAATTGTAAATTCCGGAAACTCTGTTACAAGCACGCGGCCTTCTGAGTCAAACTGATTGACCCCAAATCCCGCACTCACTGAAACTGGCTTCCGTTTTGAAAATGTAGCAACGCCGGAATATCCTTTTCGTTCAGCGGAATTAAATGAAACATGGTAACCATTCGGATGCAAAAGCGCTTCACTTAATTGAGAAGGATGTGCCTTGGTTTCTTGAACGCACAACACATCCGGCGATTCATTGCTCAGCCAATTGAGAAAACCTTTTCGCTCAGCAGCTCTGATTCCATTGACATTCCAGGAAATTATTTTCATGATTTATTTTGAAGTGAATGCTTGAAGCGGAGGAAATTTTTGGTCGCGCTCATTCAGCAAATAAGGCGTGTCGAGCTTTGGCCATTTAATTTCAAGTGCCGGGTCGCGCCAGAAAATCCCGCGTTCATGTTCGGGTGAATAATATTCACTGACTTTGTACAAAAATTTTGTTCCCTCTGTCAAAGCGCAAAACCCATGAGCAAACCCTGCCGGAACAAAAAATAATTTTCTGTTTTGAGCGCTTAAATAAACGGCGACATGTTTCCCGAATGTTTTTGAATTCTTCCGAAGATCGACTGCCACATCAAATACTTCTCCAGAAACGACCATCACGAGCTTTGCTTGCGACTTTGGTTCCGCCTGAAAATGAAGCCCTCTCAGTGTGCCTTTTGCGGAGACGCTTAAATTGTCCTGAACAAAATTGGTTTGAATCCCATTCGCTTGAAACAATTCCTTTTGATAAAATTCAAAAAATGCGCCTCGTGAGTCTTCATAGACTTTTGGCTCAATTAAGAAAACACCTGGAATTTCAAGTTCTGTGAATTTCACGGATGAAATTGTTCGATTAAACGATTAATTTTTGAAACGACGGACCCAATGCCTGAAATTTTGTACCAAAAAATAGCCAGCGCATCTTCTTCCTTCACCTTAATCCTTGGAATAGCAAATCTTGAACCCTTCATGCCAAGCGCTCTTTTTTCAGCAGTGGTAAATGCAAGTGAGTAACCTGCGTCTTCTGCAAGGTCTACAATCTCTTCACTTAACCTGCCGGTAGGGTAACTAAAATACTTAATCTCATACCCCACCAAATCTTCAAGTTTCAGTTTTGATTCCACCATTTCTTCACGTGCAAGGTCAAGCTCAAGCATTGGAAGCACCTCGTGAGTGAGTGTGTGCGAACCAAAGGTAACAAGCGGATTTTTTGATGTTTCACGTACTGTTTGAGCGCCCATGCTGCCATTCAGTTGATGCGTCACACTCTCCAAAATCAAAAAATTAGCAGAAGGAAACCACAATCTCTCAAGGATGGGCAGCGCGTACATCACATAAGTTTCATTGCCATCGTCAAAGGTAATCACAATTTCTCTCCCACGTGGCGCTTTCTTTCCGGTCTTAATTGCAAAAAATTCATCGAGGGAAATAGGCTTGAAACCCAGAAGTTGAATCAACCGCATTTGTTTCTCAAATTTTTCTACGCTTACGTCAAGACTAGACTGAAGTTTTGGGACAACATAATGGTACATGAGAATAGGGATGGACCCTTTTAGTGGAAGAAGAAAAACAAGTGAAGTAATCACGAGAATGACTGCAATAACAACAACTGCAAGATTTCGCAGGATTTTCATTGTGTCCCTTACCGGGGTGAGTAATCTTTTAACACAATATTAATTGAACCAAGTACTGGAATTTTGGTTTGCATTAAGAGTGGAAGTCTTTTTTCGTCTCGGCTCATCCATCCGCGGAATTTCCCACGGCGGACGAAAATTCCTTGAAATTGAGCGCGGGGCTCAATCTCAAGAGTCTCAAAACTTCCCATGTCCCCAATTTCTTTTTTCTCAGCTCCCAAAACCTTCACCTCAAGCTTCCAGTTCTTCTCATCCGCATTTACCGGAACATAAATCGTGTCTCCTGGCTTCATTGCCTGAGCACGCAGCCAAAATGCAGCGGAGAGCTGGTCCTGCACATTCTCCGGAATTAACATTCGCTTCTTTGAACCGTTTCGCCTTGAGTGGTACAACGCTTTGTGGTCAACCTGGTCGTATTCCATTACCTCATCGGCGCGGTAGGTTCCTTCGTTTAAAATTTGTTCGTACCGAAGCGAATAGAAATGTTCGGTGTCGATGTAGGAGTGATGCTCATCGCGCACTGGGTAAACCATGTCAATCAACCGGTTGGAACGAACATGAACCGAAATGTGGTATGCATCACGCTCGCCAATCTTTTCAATGCCTTCAACTTTAATCACGGCACTTCCCACTTCAAAGCCAAGCCATTCAATCCCCAAGTGAAGCTCCTCCCCAACTTGCGCTGAAAGAAGAGTTTTGGAAACACCGATTTCAGCTTGGGGTTGAGATGTCATTTGTGGAATTGTCACACTTTTCAAGCGGGTGTGAGTCACACAGCCCGATGCGAAAAACATGACCAATATGACCAAACCTACCGTAGAACGCTGCGTCACTATTTTTTTCCAATCATGAATGAGTTGCTACATTTGATTTCAACATTTCAAAGAAACCGCTTTCGCACATTTTCTCAAATACTTGACCGGGGTCGAGTGAATTCAAACAAGCCACATGAACGCAATCATTTTGATACTTGAAACTCTGGTAACATGGCCGACACTCAGGACCTGTATGCGTTACTGCAAGCGACAAATTCCGTTTTGGGTATGGGCCGTAAACAAGCGGATCAACAGGCCCAAACAAACCAATAAGAGGCGTCCCTACTGCGCTTGCCACATGAAGAAGACCGCCGTCGTTACCAATAAATAATCCAGCCCGCTTCATAATCGCTGCAGCCACACGAATTGATGTTTGGCCGCAAAGGTTGTGTATGCTACACGCTTTGAGACAATCTTTCAAAAACTCTCCTTTGGGCTGGTCGCTAGAAGTTCCAACAATTAACATAGATGGACGTGAATTTTGAGTGCGCTCCAAAATCTTGCGAATTAACTCCGCAAAATGTTTAACTGGCCAATGCTTGAGTCGTGCATCTTTACCCCATGACTCACCTCCGCCGAGCGCCACTGTAATAAAAAAGTTGGGAGCATTCAAACGTGAGAGTATGGCTTCCGCGTACCGTTCGTCTTCAAGACTCAAAAATAAATCAAGCGAGGCTGGCTGTTCAGGTTGAATTCCAATAAAGGACAATAAATCAAGGTAATAATCCGAAACAGGTTTGTCTTTAAGTCCTGCCGGAAGTTGAATTTTGTGCGTTAAAAAATTACCACGGTTTTTAAAATCAAAACCAATTCTGACTGGAATCCAAAATACAAATTTCCCAAGCCACCCATAGCCTCGCGAAAAGGAAAGGTCGATAAAAACATCGTAGCGGTTTCGATTGAGCACAAAATAAAGACGGCGCCTTTGAACCCATCTTTTGAAACGTGCTTTGAAGCCTCGTACTTCTGTTTTGTCCCGCTCATAAATTTTAAAAATGAATGGATTATGCTCAAACACTTCGCGCGTTCTTGACCCAAGCAAAAGATCAATCCGCTCTGCCCCAGCTTTGCTCAACGCACGAATCAATGGGGTGATGAAAAGTACATCTCCAATGCCGAAGGGCTGGACAATTAAAATCCGTTTGAATTTTTTATTCATATACCCATAGCGTTCATAAGGCGTAATATTCTTTTCATTAATCGTTAATACTCAAGGAGAGACATTAATGGTTCTTTTTGCGCTCAAATGAAATCATCATTTGTGGCTCCCTTGAGTATAGTAGACTTGAAATGACTTCTTTAGAATTACTCAAAAGCTCTTTTGCTTCCTTTAAAACTTCTTCCACGGTTAATTCCATAAGACACTTAAATCCAATCTGGCAATTATGCGCGAGACATTCAATGCATCCAACCTCTTGTTGAAGAAAAAAACTCCTAGGCGAGATTGGACGCCAGCGGGTTGTACCCAAACCAGCTTGATTCCGCCCAAAAATTGAAAGCACCGGTGTGCCGAGCGCTGCTGCAATGTGGACAGGCCCAGAATCATTTGAAATCAAAATACTAGCCTTTTTAATTAAAAATGCAAGACCTTCTAGGCTCAGCTTGCCTGAAAGATCAAGCGGCTTTGTCTTCATCAAACTTAGCATCGTCTGCGCATCTGGCTCACTCGTTTTGCTCCCCACAATCACCGGAAATAATCCATCTTGTTCATAAAGTTCGCTCGCAACACGCCCCAAACGTTCAGGCGGCCACACCTTTGAGGAATCACTTGCACTTGGATGATACACCGCGTAGCGCTCTGGCAAACTGATGTTTCTGAATTCTACTTCTCCTTTTGCGCTCAATGGAACAATAAGCTCAAGCACTTCAGGCTGCGGAACATCAATTAAACGAAGCAAGTCAAAATTGTACTCCGCTTCATGCTTCCTTCCCTGCCACTTTTCTTCAGCGATGGTGTGGGTTAAAAGAAAACTGCTTTTCACATCGTAACCGATTCGGATTGGAATGCGGGCAAAATAAGAAATGAAATTGACCCGGTGAGTTGGATGAAGATGAATGACTGCATCAAATGAATACTTCCTGAGGTTCAATCCAAAAAATGTGGTGCGGAACCAGTTTTTGTGCACTTCTTTTTTGTCGTAGACAACTACCTCATCCAAAAACGGATTGCCGCGCACAAGACTTTCGGTTTCTTTAAACACAAGTGCGGCCAGAAAACTTTTTGGAAACCTTTTCCTGAGTGCTGAAAAAACAGGTGTTGAAAGCACGAGGTCACCGATTTTGTCCGTCCGGCTCACAAGTATTCTAGGTGAATCAGGCAATCTAATTGATGTCATTTTATTTTTTTTAGAGCTAACAATCCTTCACAGGCACGAATCACTTCTGAAGCTGGTAAATCATCAAGGCATTTTCGGTACTCAATCCCGCACTGAGCCTTTTGACAAGGCGTGCATGGCAAATGGAGCCGTACGGTTCGAAAAAACGTTCCATCAAGACCATATTTTCTTTCATCGGTCGGACCAAAAATAGAAACGGTCGGCCGATTTAATTCATGAGCAAGATGCATGAGCGCACTGTCATTAGCAATCGTAAGAGAAGCGCTCGCAATAAGACTCGCTGATTGCCTAAGTGTCAAAGAACCTGCGAGATTAATCACTCGCTCAGTGTGTGCATGAGCCTTCAATTCATCAGAAATCAACCGCTCGCTTGCATCACCTAAAAGTAAAATGGATTTCCCTTGCTCAAGGAGAAATTTCATCACTTCCTGAAACCGCTCACGCGGCCACCGCTTGAGTGTGCTGCCTGCTCCCGGAACAATCACGACCGAGTCGCTTGAAATCCAGTTTGGATTTTGCTCCCGGCACTTACTGACAGCAATTCTTTCATCTTCCTCGGAAAAAAAATTGAAGTGGTTTGAAATTTCTTGAATTGAGAAAAAAGACTTTAATCGGTCAAGATGTTGAGTGCGCATTTGGCGAGAAGAACGGTCGACAAAAAGCGGCGTGCGGTGCCGCGCTCTTAAAAACCATGGAATCAGTGTATTTCTTAAGTCAACCACCAAATCATAGCGCTGTTTTCTTAAATTCAATATGAATTGAAATTGATTGGCGAGCCTGCCTTTTTTGTCGAAACAAATGAACTCATTAATGGTGCTGCTTCC
>JAHFHD010000008.1 GCA_023247075.1 Candidatus Omnitrophota bacterium
AAAAGAAAAAGTTCAGGCAGCATTCAAAAGAGGCAAGGGCGTGATTTTGTTATGTGCTCACTTGGGAAATTGGGAATGGATTGGGCTTCGGATGGCGTTTGATGGTTTCCCGTCAAGTGCCATTGCCCGCTCACTCAAGAATCCATTTCTGTACCGCTACATCATGAAAATCAGGGGACTGACTGGCCTTAAAATTGTGAACAAAAATGGCGCTACGCGCGAAACGCTTCGCATATTAGCAGAGGGCAAGGTGGTGGGTATTGTGATGGACCAGCATGAGCGGCAAGGTTCGGTTCAAGTTGAATTTTTTGGCCGGCCGGCATTTACTACAACACTTCCCGCTCGCCTTGCGCTTAAGCGGGAAGCGGCTGTGTTTCCCATGGTATTTCAAAGGTCGCAAAGTGGTCCGTCCCGTTTCATTTACGAAAATGAATTTCCCCTGATTAAAACTGGAAACAATGAGCAGGACATTTTTGAGAATACAAAGCAATACATGCAAGCGCTGGAGCGCCAAATCCGCACTCAGCCCGGCAACTGGCTCTGGATGCACAAGCGTTGGCGATAATCCCCAATCTATTTCCCCCTTCATCTGCTTCTGTTCTTGACCAAAATATGTAAACTCAGTAAACTATTTAGCTTATGAGACTGCAAAGTTTTCTTTCCCAAGCTGGAATTTCAAGCCGCCGGAGCGTTGTAGACGCGCTCGCGAGTGGAAAAGTGCAAGTAAACGGAGAAGAAGTTCGGATTCCGTCCTACCCTATTTTCCCAGGAAAAGACACCGTCCTTTTTGAGGGAAAAGTAGTCAAGCTTTCCAAAAACAAAAGCTATTTTCTTTTTCACAAACCCAAGGACGTCATTACAACAGCGCGTGACACGCACGGCCGCAAAACCGTGCTCGATTTTTTTAAGAATGCACCTGAGCGGCTTTATCCCGTTGGGCGTCTTGACAAAGACACAACTGGTTTGCTGATTGTCACTAATGATGGCGATTTGACCAATCGACTGACTCATCCTCGCTTCGGCGTTCGAAAAATTTATGAAGCAACTCTCCAAAAGAAAATTTCAAAACCCCAAATAGAGCAGCTTGAAAAAGGGATTTTGCTTGAGGGAATTCAAACAGCTCCTTGTGAAATCCGGTTTTTAACGCCAGGGGAAGAAGGTGACAAACTTGAAGTCACGCTTCACGAAGGAAGAAAGCGCCAGATCAGGCAAATGTTTTTGAGTTTAGGTTTTGAAGTGTTAACACTTTACCGCAAGCAATACGGCCCGATTAAGCTAGAGGGATTAAAGCCAGGTGAATACCGCGAGCTCACTAGCACTGAGGTTCAAGCGCTTAAAGCAGTTTCTTCCAAAGAAGCCGGCCGTCCTGAGAATTCAAATTTTAGAAGGCCGCAAACTCCCAAGTGGCGCCGCCCACCCGGAGCAAGGGACGGAAGGCGAGATGGTAATAGAAATAGAAATAACAGGAATAATCGCGCCAGAGTACCTGGGCGCTCAGGGGCAGTGAATCAGGGCGGGCAAGGGCAAGCGCCGCAGGGAGAAGCAAGCATCAATTCTGAGCCCAACACGACCATCTAAGCGGAATAAGAAACAGATGCTTTTGGGCCTTCCCACACAATTACTTCTTCCAGTATCGACGCCTGAATAATTTCAGGTTTGTTTAATTCCGTAAAAAACCATCGCGCAATATTTTCAGAAGTGGGACTTAGGACATCAAAAGGCGGGATGTCATTAATGTAACGATGGTCAAAACGCATCGCCAAATTCCGCAGCACTTCCTCAACATGGACATAATCAATTCCAATGTCTTCATGATCAAGTTTGGCGCACCTGAATTTCGCTTCTACTTTCCACGAATGGCCATGAAGGGGCTCTGGGGCACCTTTGTAACTTCTTAAATTGTGCGCTGCTTCAAACTGAGCTTCTACTCGAATCACATATTTTTCAGTCATGAGGTTTTTCCGTGTGTCTATTTAGCTTTATGAAGGCACTGCCTCATTTCTTTTTTTGTCATTCTGAAGGAGCCCCGCAAATTTATTCTGCGGGGCGAACTGACTTGTCCGCCAGTATTTTGGCGGAAGAATCTGGCAATCACTAGATCCTTCGCGGAGTTTACCCTGAGTGCTAGATCCTTCACTTCGTTCAGGATGACAAGCGAAGGGCTCAGGATGACAACCAATGGAAACTTTAGAGAGCTGAACAGTTACCTTTCCGTCAATGTCTTTCTATTCCTAATCAAGCGTACAAAATGTAAGTTTCTTTACCTAAACCGGAAACCCTAAAAGGGGAATGAAAGTCACTTTTTCCATTTATTTACTAAAATAATAATCGTAACTCCCCTTGAGGGTAGACAAAGAATTAGACGTATTGTAAACTATTTGCTCTCATTCTTCCAAGAGGTCATTTTCCTACATTCGATAACTTTGAAAGGAGTTGCAAATGGCCACAACTGTATTTACAGATGGTAATTTTAAGACCGAGGTGCTTGGGGCCAAAGAGCCTGTGCTGGTTGATTTTTGGGCGGAGTGGTGTGGGCCTTGTCGTATGGTGGGGCCGATTGTCGAGAAACTCGCGCAAGATTATTCTGGGCGGCTTAAGGTCGGTAAAATTAATGTAGATGAGAATTCAGAAACCCCAGCGCAATATGGGGTACAGGGAATCCCAACTATCATCTTCTTTAAGGGTGGTGAAGAAAAGAAGCGAATTGTCGGGTATCAACCGGAAGAAAAATTAAAAACTGCAGTTGACTGCGTTCTGACTGTCTAACGAAGGGAATTTGAGTGCAAGTGGCAGCTGAAGCAAAATTACCTTATTTGGGGACAAATGGATTCCCGCTTCAATCAGGTGCGGTGTATGGCCCTATTCATTCTCGTAGATACGGTTATTCTCTGGGGATTAATCCACTTCCTGTTAGTTACAAGCTTTGTGATTTTGATTGCGTGTACTGCCAGTATGGATGGACACCAAAAGGCGTGGGAGAAGAGCGAACGGATTCTGGCGAAAAAAAACCACGTGAAAAGTTCAAACCAGCCGCTCTTCTTCTTCAGGAAATCGAAGAAGCGTTTCAAAAAGTATCTTCAGAACATGTGCCTATTCGCGTCATTACGATTGCCGGAAACGGAGAGCCTACTCTTCATCCAGAATTCCCGGAACTTGTTGACAGCCTGCTTGAATTACGCACGCGGTATTTCCGCAGCGCTCCACTCGGTATTTTGTCTGACGCGTCTCAGTGTCACAGGACTTCGATTAAGGATGCGCTTGAAAAATTAGATGAACGCTGCATGAAACTTGATGCTGGAGATTCAGAGACTATTCAGATGATAAATCGGCCTCGAGGTGATTTTCGTTTGGAGAGAACCGTTGAAGCGTTGAAAAACTTGAAGGATGTCACGCTTCAAGCCATGTTCCTAACGGGCAGTTATGACAACACGCATGAAGAGCAGGTGAAAGACTGGATTGACCGCGTTCAATATGTGTCGCCCATGCAGGTTCAGGTGTACACGATTGACCGTCCTCCGGCAGATTCAAAAATTCTTGCGGTTGAAACATTAGTCTTACAAAAAATTGCAGAGCAGTGTTACAGGCAAACTGGAATTCCAACGGAAGTATTTTAGTAATTAATTTTCGTAACTGTTTAGCTCTCTGAAGTTTCCATTGGTTGTCATCCTGAGCGCAGCGAAGGATCTAAGTTCACTAGATTCTTCCGCCAAAATACTGGCGGACAAGTCAGTTCGCCCCGCAGAATAAATTTGCGGGGCTCCTTCAGAATGACAAAAAGTCAAAAATCACTTCAAAGAGTTAAACAGACACTAATTTTCTAACTCCCCTCAATCCCTTCTTTACAAAAGAGGGGGTTAGGGGAAGTTGAGATAATTGTGCAAAACATAATAACAAGGAGATGAAGGAATGAAAATTTCACAAGGGAAGTTTAACGGCTTAATTCGACTTTCAAATTCAAAAGGTGTGATTGCGGCAGCGGCAATGGATCAAAGAGGCTCGCTCCAAAAAACAATCGCTAAAGCAAGGGGCTGCAATGAAAAAGAAATCACAGCTGCTCAAATGGAAGAATTTAAAGTAAGCGTTTCAAAAGCGCTAACCCCTCACGCCACTGCGATTTTGCTTGATCCCGAATTCGGACTTCCAGCAATGAAAGTGCGCGCCAAAAACGCCGGAGTTTTACTTGCTTATGAAAAAACTGGCTACGATGCTAGTGAGCCTGGACGTTTGCCGGATTTGCTTGACCATGAGTCTGTTGGCCGCATCAAAGAAAAAGGCGCTGATGCAGTTAAAATTCTTCTTTATTACACACCGGATGAAACGCCAGAAATCAATGATGTGAAACATGCGTGGGTAGAGCGAATTGGCGCTGAATGCACCGCTCATGACATTGCTTTTTTTCTGGAGTTCGTGGGTTATGACCCAAAGGGCGGAGATGAAAAGGGAATTGAGTACGCAAAAAGAAAGCCCTCAATCGTTACGGGAAGCATCACTGAATTTTCAAAATCCCAGTATCAGGTGGATGTGCTCAAAATTGAAGTGCCTGTGAATATGGCTTATGTTCAAGGGTCCAAAGCCAATACAACCGGCCAAGCGGCCTACACGCGCGAAGAAGCTAAAAAACTTTTTCGTGAATCGGCAAATCAAGCCAAGAGGCCGTTTATTTATTTGAGCGCTGGCGTTAATGATGATGTATTTCGCGAAAGTCTTGAACTTGCAACAGAAGCCGGAACCAATTGGGCAGGTGTTTTGTGCGGCCGCGCGACATGGAAAGACGGCGTTCCAATTTATGGGAAAAGCGGCGTCTGTGCTTTAGATGAATGGCTTCTCGACAAAGGAGTTAAAAATATTCAAGCTCTTAATCAAGTGATTGAGCGTGGTGCTCGCGGGTGGTGGGACACGTATGGCGGCCGGGACAAAATTCAAGTTGTGAGCAGCGCAAAGTAGACTTCTCCTTATATGAAGAAACGCCTTCTCGGTAGAACCAGTCTCTTGATTTCAGAGATTGGTTTTGGCGCTTGGGCAATTGGCGGAACCAGCTACGGACCTACAGATGACCGCGCTTCGCGCCGCGCGCTTTCATTTGCGTTTGAGCAGGGAGTCAATTTTTTTGATACCGCAGACACCTATGGCCATGGTCATAGCGAGAAATTAATTGGGGAAACATTCCGCAAAAGCTCAATCAGGAAGCAAGTCATTCTTGCTTCAAAGGTCGGATGGGATTTTTACCACGGTGCGAGCAAAAAAAATTTTGATGCAGCTTACATTCGGTTTGCTTGCGGGGAATCTTTAAAACGTCTCAAAACCGATTACCTCGATTTATACCAGCTTCACAATCCCTCTTATGAACTCATTAAAGAAGGAAATGTGTTTAAAGTTTTGACCGACCTGCATAAGGAAGGAAAAATCCGTTTCTGGGGAGTGTCTATTCATACGGTCGAGGAAGGGACCAGTGCCATTCAAAATGGAGGCGCAGACACGATTCAGGCGGTCTACAATTTAATTGATCAAAAAATCAGAGAAAAATTAATGCCCAATTGCAAAGCGCATGACATGGGGCTGATTGTGCGCGAACCACTTGCTTGTGGTTTGCTCACAGGTAAGTATTCGCTAGAGAGCCGGTTTCTTAAAACCGACCACCGCAATCGCTGGACTCAGGAAAAATTGAAAGATGATTTTAAAAGAATCGAACGAGTGAACCGTATTTTGGAGCCAAAAAAAATAAGTTTGAAACAGGCTGCCATCGAATTTGTGCTTTTGAGTGACTCGGTTTCATGTGTGATTCCGGGAATTAAAACTGAAGAGCAGCTTCAAGACCATTTGAATGCGCTCAAACATCCGAAACTGGAAATGCCAGAAGCCGAACGCTTGAAGGCGCTTGTGCAAGATGACGAGCTGTTTCAAATTGGGGCGTACAGGAATTAATTTTGTCATTCTGAGGCGCCCCTACGAGGTCCCGTAGGGAAAGCCGAAGAATCTAGCGAATGCGAGATCCTTCGCTCGCGCTTTTGCCGGCGCTAATGCGCCAGTACTCATCGTGACGGACTTGATGTCCGTCTACGATGATGTGCCGGCGCCTAATGCAGGTGCCAATGCACCAGCACTAATAGTAGGCAACTTTGGACGTTGCCTACGATTATGTGCGCCAGTACTCATCGCACTGCGCGTTTTCTCGTGCGAGCACTTTCCAGAGAAGAACTGGCATTTGCCGCTTCATGCGGCAAATACTACTCGTGAGAATTTTGATATTCTCTACGAGCATGACGTTCTTCTCCGGAAGTGTGACGGACTTGTTGTCCGTCTACGATTATGTGCTGGTTGCATTGGCACCTGCATCAGGCGCCGGCAAAAACGCGAGCGAAGCATCTAGCAAACTCCGTAGAATCTTACATTCGCTAGATTCTTCGCCCTGCGGGCTCAGAATGACAAATCTGGTATGAATTTCACAAGGCTTTAAAGCAATGCTTTGGTTCAACTCTTCCTGCCAACAGGTTGAGCCACCTTTTGATTGCAGAAGGGGCAGATGGTCAATAGTTTCAAAATTGATTTTCCGCATTTGCCGCAAAAAACGGTGGTCGGGTCTTTTTGTTCGCGCATTCTTTCGATGATTTGACTGGTCAAGTAAAACAGGGAAATCGTGCTAAAGCCAACTGCAAGAAGGAAAAGTGATTCAAGTTCTACATGTGTAAAGATGGGTTTTAGCCCCAGAAATTTGCGCGCAAGTCTAAACAAATAACTTCCCAAAATGACTGTGTAAGCGCTAATTAAAATACGGTCGAGAGCAGGCGATGAATCGATTCCAAACAAACACCGGTAAATAAAAAATGGAATTCCAAGTGCAATCAGAATGGGAAATCCGTAAGTCACAAACCGGTGAAAGAGTGTTTTTTTTTCAAAGGTCATTTTCAGATTCACTGGCAAGTCGCTCGCCAGTGCTCGGTCAGACAAATTGATTCCATACAGAAAAAGTCTTGCGTTGATGTGATTGGTAATGACTTCCTGATCTTTTGGTTTCAAGATTCGCTCGAGGAATTCATGTTCTTTTTTGGCAGTCCGCCAAAAGAGCGCGTAGCTTTCACCAGCAAGTTCCTTTTTACCGTCCAGCGCGTACCAGTCGCCGTGAATCAAGTGAGCGAGTGGATTGTCAGGGTCAATTTGAAGCGCCTCCTCAATCATAATTTTTGCGGCTGAAAGATCTTTTTTGGCAAGGTAACGCCGCCCGGCTTCTACCGTAGGCCTTAGGGAGGAATTGAGTGCATCTTGAAATTCGTTGTGATGGATGGATTCATCGACCCGGGAAAGCACGTCAAAAAGTGTTTCTTCGTATGGATTTTGTACAACCGAATTATTTTCTTTGGCGTGGAGAATAGAATTTTCACTCGAGGTGAGGAACGCACCAATCAATAAGCCCAGGACAACAGGACGACCCAGCTTCATAAGTACTATTTTACTCACTTAAGCAAATCATTCCATTGATTTTTATGAGACGGCGGTTAAAATGAAGGTGTCTGCTTAGCTTTATGAAGGCAAAGTCTCATTTCTTTTTTGTCATTCTGAAGGAGCCCCGCAAATTTATTCTGCGGGGCGAACTGAAGAATCTAGCAATCGCTAGATTCTTCGCGGAGTTTACCCTGAGCGCTAGATCCTTCACTCCGCGCAGCAGCCCTTTAGGGTCGTTCAGGATGACAACTAATGGGGACTTCAGAGGGTTAAACAGTTACAAATGAAGTAAAGGCTATTGCCGCGTCAAGATTGAAATTGCAACTGCCAATTTCAATCTGGTACAGTACCTTGATCTCCTAAAAATAAATCTGACAAGGTGCCATTCTCAAAATACTAAAAATCTTAAAGGTGAGTGAGATTACAAAATGTCCATAATCATTACCTGGTGGTGGCTATTTCTTATTTTGTTTGCGGTAGTGCTTACCGCATGGGCATTTTTTCTAGAGCCCCGTTGGTATGTGCTCAGAACAGTGAAGATTCGCCAAGTCAAAAAACTCAAACACCCAATCACCATTCTTCATTTGTCAGACATCCACTTTATTAAAAAAATTGGTCACAAAAAAAGTTTTTTTCAGAGGCTTTCAATGCTGAACCCGGATTTAATTTTCGTGACCGGTGACGTGATTGACTGTGACGACGGCATCTCTACCGCCGCTCAGTATCTTTCAGGGCTGAGGGCAAGGTATGGAACCTTTCTGGTGCTCGGCAATCACGATTATTACGATTACCGGACCTGGGACAATATTTCGTACCATTTAATGCTTCAAAAGAATTCTCCGCACCGAAATGATGCCGAGCGTTTTGTGAAAGCGATGCAGCAAATTGGCGTGAAGGTTTTGGTGAATGAGTCAGTCGAGTTTAATGTACATGGCGCTCAGGTTTTGATTGGCGGCACAGATGACCCCGTCACACAAAAAGTGGAATTTGAACAAGCACTTCGTGGATTAAGCCCCAAGACATTCAATATTCTTTTGACGCATCAGGCGGATGCGCTTCTCAAACTTTCGCATGGCGGCCTTGATTTAGTTTGTGCTGGGCACACTCACGGCGGACAAATCCGGATTCCATTTTTTGGCCCTATTTTTTGCGACAGCAAGCTACCCCGCAGGTTTGTCAGCGGTCTTCATCTCTACAAAGGAATTCATCTTTTTGTTTCGCGTGGTTTGGGCGCAGGCCGCCATTTGTTCCCCCGGTTCGCTTGCCGCCCTGAAGCAGTGATGCTTGAGCTGCTTCCGTAGAACTCCCCCTAACCCCCTCTTTAGTAAAGAGGGGGAGTTAAAGCATTTCCTCCCCTTTTTTTCCGCCAGAGGAGGGATCTGCCATCTTTTGGCGGAAAAGAGGGGACAGAGGGGAGTTAGAAGAAATATGAGGGTTTTACGACATTGACTTTAAATAGCTGCTCGTGTATCTTCTGTTTTAAGGTACGGTGAATGTCATGGACAAATCAAATCAAAATTCATCCGAGTCAGATTCAAGGGCAAAAAGCTTTCTGACGAGTAAGGACCTTCTTTTAATTCGCAGGCAGATTCGCCTTAATTCGCTTGTCATTGACCGCACGATTTGCACCATCGATTTGCTCATTAATAGGGAACGCTGCCCTGAAGATGCTCGTCCCTTACTTCAATTGCGCAGGCGCCTTGATGTCGCAATGTCTGAAAATGACACTTTTCGCAGGGTGCTTTGGCGGTACGTGCAAAGCGTGGAAACCGGGGAAGTATTTGAAGAGCTTGATGCTGTAACCTATTTGGTGCGCCAGATTCGCTCTAGGAAGAATGCTATTTTTGCCCAATCTGCGATGAAGTAACCCAAGTGTTCGTTGAGTATCAATGCATTACTTTTCTACCCTTAAATTCATGCGGTGCTTGCCTGTAAAACGTACCAGTGCTGTGTCATCCCCGAAATCTTTTGTCGGGGATCCAAAATGGATTCCCGCTAAAGGCATGCGGGAATGACACGAAAGAGGAAAATATTTGAGTTGCTCAAAAAAACAGACATAAATTAAAACCATAAACAAGGAGAATTTGTATGGCGGATGAAAAAGCCAAAGAAGTTAAGGCAGAAGTAAAGGAAGCTCCCAAAACTGAACAAGATGGTCAAAAAAGTAAGAATAAAAAAGTAAGCCGCATGACGTTTTCAGAAGTCGAACAAGGACTTAAGAAAGCAATGCAGGAGATGGGTGGCCATCAATCTAATTTTGCCCGGCATCTCTTGGCACGCAAAAAAGCATTTTCCAATTCCAAATAATTAGGGAACAGGCAGACCTGTTTCCTACCAATCTCGCCGCTTCATGATTGCACATTTAGACCTGGACTGCTTTTTCGTTTCCTGCGAGCGGATTAAAAATCCATTTCTCATTGGCAAGCCTGTCATCGTTGGCGGTAATCCAAAAGGCCGTGGCGTTGTGTCCGCTGCTTCATATGAAGCCCGCCGCTACGGTATTCGTTCAGCAATGCCTGCTGCCCGCGCAAGAGCTTTGTGTCCACACGCGATTTTTCTGAAGCCGGATTTTACCTGCTACTCTGAACATTCAAGCAAAGTGGAAAAATACCTGAAGAAAATGGCGCCTGTTCTTGAGCGCGCTTCAATTGATGAATTCTACCTTGATCTTTCAGGCTGCGAAAAAATTTATCGGGACTGGACTTTATTTGGTTTACTCGTGAAAGATCATCTTAAAAATGAACTAAAACTTCCTGCCACGATTGCAATTTCATCGAGCAAACTTGTCTCGAAAATTGCGGCAGGTGAAGCCAAGCCGGATGGATGCCGCTATGTGCGTGTGGGTGAAGAAGCAGCATTTCTTGCGCCTTTGCCAATTCGAGCAATGCCCGGAATTGGAAAAGTGACGGAACAAGCACTCAAGAAAATGGGAATTCATACTCTGGGAGAAGTGGCGAGTAGTTCAAGAGAGTTTCTTGAAAGTTCGCTTGGTGTTTGGGGGCGGTCATTTAAGCACCTCGCAATGGGCATTGACCCAAGTCCAGTGGTGATGGCTGAGAAACCAAAAAGTATTAGCCGCGAGACAACCTTTGAGCGAGATGAGGGAGAGATTAATTATTTACTGACCTTGCTTTCGTCATTTGCAGAAGAGTGTTGCGCTGAGCTCAGGCATTACGCGTTTAAAGCAAAGACAGTGACAGTTAAATTCAGGACACCTGATTTCAAAACCTTTGAGCGCTCCAAAACCATTTCCCCAACATCAGATGAATCAGAAGTGTATGAAGTTTTGACGCAAATTCTCAAGCGAAATCTAACGCCCGGCATGAAACTGCGGCTCATTGGCATGGGCGTTTCCCAATTAATCGAAGCTGAAGACACACGGGAACTTTTTGTTGATGAAGAACGTTTGCGTAAAGAGCAGGTTGCAAAACGCATCGATCAAATCCGCAGCCGCTTTGGCTTTGAAGCGATTCACTTCGGCAGCTCCCTCCCGCCTGAATCATAGAGTTTTGTAAAGATCAATGGTTTTCGACCAAGGTAAAAATCCTCTCTTAATTGATTTATTAAATTAATAAATTAAGTGCCCTCAGCTTGTAGCTTCACATTTTGAGAGGGTATGGTTTTGTGTAACGAATCAAGCAGGTTCGTTAAAGGGGGTGCAGTCGAGAGTGGTGTATCGAAAGTTCACTTCACTTTTTGTTCTCCTTTCTTTTTTCATTACCCAAATTACGCCACAAAGCTCACTTCTTTTTGCTCAAACTCCGATAACTATTGACCCAGCCGCCGGAAATCAGCAGCCTGAAACATCTGTTCAAGCTCAGCAAGCAGTAAGCCCAAGCGGGCCAGTTAATAGTAATACCACTCAAGATTTTCTTCTTGATACAGGGGGAATTTCACCTCCTACGCCTGAATCTCAAAGCACGAATACATTTCAAAATATTAAGACCAACACAAAAAGTCTTGCTAATGATACTGAAAATGCTACGCCAATCCGGGCAATTACAATTTCCAATGTAAATACTTTTGATGGAGCTTTCAATTATTCCTTTGATATTGATACTTCAAAAAATGCAGGAAGCGGTGCGCTCATTCGTAGCGATGGTGTTACGACTCCAGGGATGGACTACAAATTTGTAGAGTACACAGATACACAGTGGAGCGGATGGTCAATCTTGAGGATTTTGACACCAAAGTATTCTTACACACCGGGAACAGCACGGGAAAATATTGATCCCACATATTTATTTCTTGTTAATCAAGACCGATCAGAGTTTACATTTTTAGGGACTTACAGAAATTCAGCTTCCACCACGGCAATACTTGAGGATGGAATGGACTTATCTCAAGATGCTTGGAAATTGATGCCCAAATTTTTTCATGATCCATTGTCCTTGAGCGCCGAAGAGTTTCAAAAACTAACGAATGGATTTAAGACGACAAGAAATATTTATGAATCAGATAGTCCAATTTTTGGCGATAGCTTTACACCGATTTATCTCTCGACCATTCTGAAAGAATTAGCAAAACATCCAAATTATAATTTAGATTCAAATTTATCGGTTCGAATGTTTAGCGGACTCTCCCAATCTTTCACATTAAGCATGAGAGCGGACCAAGTGGAGCCAATAATTGAGCTGATGGCTGAAGTTTGGAGTACACTTTCTTTGTCGACGAAAAAGTTATTACTTACATTGCCGGGGAGCAATTTGAATAGTAAAAGTTGCAACCAGCTTGGAAAGTTGTTCATCAGTTACTTAGATAGCTACGCTCAAAGCTCTACGAGCCAAAGAGCTATTTTTGAGGAAACATCTTCTCTTTTGTCTTTGGCACAGCGAGTCGTTACAAATTTAAATGTCGACACTCATCTGAAATCGCAAATCGTTGAGCGGATTCTTGAAATTTCTGCGGCGGTGCAGCCATTTCAAGCTCAGTTTGGAAACTCCAGTCATTTTAACATTATCAATTTTATGGATGTGTTGCAAAAAAGTGGCGGGCTTGCGATCGATTTGAGTCTTTATGAAGCCCAGATGACGCTTATTTTGAGTAGAGTTTTGTCATCGCTTGCGCAAAAATCTGACTTCAATTTTTTTGATTTAGATGTTGTCAATAAGACATTCAACCACATGCTCCAATATGTGGAGCCATCTTTAGCGGGGTCATTGTTGAATCTTTTTATTGGAAACCAGCTTGCCAAATATCAAGGAAAGGCGGATCAGCTTAGATTGTTGATGAATGCGCTGAACTGGCCTATCTCGAATGTACATCGAAACAGCATTAAGCAAATTGTTCTAGCTAAATTGAACGAAGGGTTTTCAAATTTTTCGTTGTCTGATTTGTCCACCATTGTTTCTTCTCAATCACCCAATGCGTACCAATTTTCGAATTACCAATTGGAATCAAAATTTTTCAACAATCTCATTAACGAATATTATTCGCGGATTCAGAATTTAGCACTTGATTCCAGTTCACGATCTCTTTTGGCCGAAATCATTGAGTTCGCAAAAAAAAGCCAAAATTTTGATCTGTTATCTCAGGAATTTTTAAGTCATTTGAAAGATTTCAACCCAAAGTTTAATAATGAATCTGCCGAAGACTATGGAATTCGACTCCATAAAGTAGAGGAGCTTTGGACGCAGTTGGGGGTATTTTTAGTTGATTTGGGTGGTGGGATGAGACAGGGAGTTTATCGGATGGGAAATGGAAAAGCAGACTATGTTGATTTTGTCACGGGTGCTCTTAAAAATAGAGCTGGATGGATTCATGTAGTGGAATTAACAAGTGATAATGATCAGGGTAACGCGCGACCTATGTATGTCAAGTTAGGATGGAAATCCACGAATCCAATTGAAATAGTGGTTGGAACTCTTATTCACGAATCAGGTCATGCAATGTTTGAAAGCGATGAATACCAAGATGGTGACATTGATCCGACCCGCGCTTTCTTTTTCAATGAAAACAGTCAGTGGAATAATCAGAATTTTGTTTCAGATTATGCAGGAAGTAACAATTTTGAATTTGTTGCAGAAACATATGAAGCTTGGGTTGTCGACAGTCGCTTATGGCTTGGAAAAGCGATTCAAAACTACCAAGAGGGGCATCCTTCCATGCTCAATATGTTCTTATTTTTGACTTCAAGGACGATGGGAGATGAATTGGCAGAGACATTTTTGTTCCCAATTTATAAATTAGACAAACAGACTGGACTTCTGGACGCAAAGTATTTTGTGGGTGTCTGGGAAATGGGGAGTAGGAAGCAGGGAATTTTTAAGTTTATTGTGGATGACAAATTATACTCTTTGACTTATACAAATTACCAAATTTCCAATTTGAATATAAGCGAAGCAGGAATTATACCGTTTACTATATTTGATCACAATCAAAACGGTGTGTACAGCGCCACCGAAGCATTCGATGTACTCAGAGAGCGGATTGGTAATCATAATGACACCTATGTTACTTCGCTCAGAAACTTTTTTGAAAGTCATTTGAACCCTGAAGAAGTGAATCGCTTGAATCAATTGCTTAGCGATCCCGCTCTATTGAATCAGCACCATAATCAGCCAACAATAACCGAAACCACTCATCAAATTTTTCTCGGGCGCCACACTCTAAAAATAGAAAGAGTCACAGATCAAACAGGTGGTATCAAAACCTTTGCCCGGATTTACCAAACTGGAAACAGTCAGTCTTTTAAGGAGTGTGAAATTACATCTTATCCATTCGAACAGACCATTGAAACAGGAGGGATTTCTTACAAAGTGAAAATGGCAGACCAAAACTCAATCTCAATCACTCAAACCTTAAAAGAACTGGCTTTTGGTGCTGGCTCATTAACCGGTGCTGGCAATCTAAAGATTGAGAAAGTAACGAATGAAACAGGAACTCATACTTTTGCAAAACTATTTCTTCCAAACAGCACGGAAGCTTTAAAGGTATTTGAAATCAAGAATGATTTTGTGATTGATGAAACAAATCCGAATGCGATGGTCATTAAAGCAACTTTGAGCGAACTGGACCAAACAGGAGCTAACAAAACGCTTACATTGTCAGTCTTTTCAAAATCTAACCCCAATGCAGACGCAGATCGATATGTCATTGGTGAACAGATTGCTTCTGACTTCTTAGGAAAAACAATTACCAAAGGAACAACCTGGCATGTTTCTGGCAGCGGAAGTACTTACAAGCTTGAACAAAGCAGTGCTTCTCTAAATGAATGGGGTGAAATATGGTCAGCGGAAAGCCCTGCCTACCAGACAGAGTCGTTTTTCTATGATCAAACAGGAAAAATGGTTATGAGTTTTGTTGATTTATTTGCAGGACGTAGAACACTTCCATCCCCACTTTCTGATTGTGATCTCAGCATCATATTTGACTATTCCCAAGGTGGAAGCAACATGGTCACCCTCTATTCACGTACTAATGGTCATGAATTATTAAATGAAGTTTTTCAGACACTTAACGTGATTCGTGACAACACAGGCTTTATCACAGGACTTAAAGGAAACACTATTGATGGAAAGACAGTTGAAATCACCCTTTCAAGAGATCAGGTTAAGTTTACGGTTGTACAAATTCTTAACGAAACCATCTTAAGCAATGGAACTTTAAAGATTGAGAAAGAATCAAATGAATCAGGGACTTCTATCACCTATGCCCGCTATTATGAATCTGGAAGCGCACATTCATCCAAACAATTTCAACTGGATCGTACGAATCTCAATACAACAATTATCAATGCCTCTTTTGAAGACATCAAGCTCATCCGTCAAGCTTGGAACACGCTTTACACTCAAAGTGAAGTACTCACCCTTGAACAAAAGTTGATTGACGCAAAGTTAAACCTTCTTAAATCAAATCTCAAACTTGACTTCGACGGCAACGGCAAACAAGACGCACTTTCAGATGGAATTCTTCTCCTCAGGTATTTGGCCGGCTTTAAAGGGAATGATTTAATCAATAATGCAGTTGACCCAAGCGTTCCAAACCTAACGGCTCAAATGGTGGAATCACGAATCGCACAAGCCATCACCTCAAATCTTCTTGACGTCTACACCACAGGCTCAAGTGACTTTGTAGATGGAGAATTCATCATCCGTTCTCTTTCTGGATTTACAGGCAATAGCTTAACGAATGGAATCTTAATTGCACCAAATCGCGTCATTGACAAATATGGCAGTGTTTTTAGAGCCATGGATCAAAATCAAGATGGTGTTACGACAAGCAGTGAAGCATTCCAAGCTTTTCTTGAATTTCAAAACTCAATTGGTGCATCACAAGGTCAAGCAGATTTTAACAGCCAATTTGATTTTAATCAGGACGGAGTCATCAATCTTTCAGATCGTGATTTATTTACGAATACAGTTCTTCCAGTGCTTTTGAATCCAGAAACTTTCTATGAAATTGGTTGGAGAAATTTGTTCCAAACAAAATTAGGTAGAGCCCCCAAAGGTGGAAAGGAAGAATTGATTCAGAATTCTGACGGCACAGCTACTCTAAAGCAATACCGTTCAGATGGTAGTTTGCAAATCGAGGTCGTTTATGAGAACGCGACTTTAAAGAAGATTTATCAAAAAGTGATTCATCATCTCGATGGCAGCAAAACGGAAGATGGCTACTATTATTACCCAGGAGCAGATGCGTATGAAAAAATTTTTTACGATCAAATGGACAATATTATTGATGATTATGTGTTTGATTTGAGCACTTCCCAAAAAACTTTGGAGTACATCATGCGATTTTACCCCAATTCAAATATCAGGGAAATTATTTACAATCTCGGCGGTGAAAATGGGTACCTCAAGGAAACTTATTCAATCAATGGCAACTATGAAGGAGCTTATTCCATCCCTCCTCCCCCAGAGGCGAATCCAAATTATGCATTTCCGCCGGATCTGGATGCGGTATTTGATAGCGAGATGCAACCATTCTTTAATTTATTGAAACAGAAAAATACAACTTGGGAAGAGGTGTACAACAGTTTTGTTTCATCGCACACATTTGAAACGGAAGCAGAGACACGAATTAAGAGTATTTATCAGACTCTTCAAAACCGTGAGCCAAGTGAAATGGAATTAGAGAAGGCACTTGATTTTCTGAGAGCAGAAAGAACGAAGTTTTCAGACATTAAAATAACAGAAGTAACGCGTGAAATTTCTCTTGGAGTGCACACCCTAAAAATAGAAAAAATCACAGATCAAACAAGCAATGTTAAAACCTTTGTCCGGATTTACCAAACTCAAAACAGCCAGTCCTTTAAGGAGTGTGAAATTACGTCTTACCCATTCGAACAAACGATTGAGATGGGAGGAATTTCTTACAAAGTGAAAATGGCAGACCAAAACTCAATCTCAATCACTCAAACCTTAAAAGAACTGGCTTTTGGTGCTGGCTCATTAACCGGTGCTGGCAATCTAAAGATTGAGAAAGTAACGAATGAAACAGGAACTCATACTTTTGCAAAACTATTTCTTCCAAACAGCACGGAAGCTTTAAAGGTATTTGAAATCAAGAATGATTTTGTGATTGATGAAACAAATCCGAATGCGATGGTCATTAAAGCAACTTTGAGCGAACTGGACCAAACAGGAGCTAACAAAACGCTTACATTGTCAGTCTTTTCAAAATCTAACCCCAATGCAGACGCAGATCGATATGTCATTGGTGAACAGATTGCTTCTGACTTCTTAGGAAAAACAATTACCAAAGGAACAACCTGGCATGTTTCTGGCAGCGGAAGTACTTACAAGCTTGAACAAAGCAGTGCTTCTCTAAATGAATGGGGTGAAATATGGTCAGCGGAAAGCCCTGCCTACCAGACAGAGTCGTTTTTCTATGATCAAACAGGAAAAATGGTTATGAGTTTTGTTGATTTATTTGCAGGACGTAGAACACTTCCATCCCCACTTTCTGATTGTGATCTCAGCATCATATTTGACTATTCCCAAGGTGGAAGCAACATGGTCACCCTCTATTCACGTACTAATGGTCATGAATTATTAAATGAAGTTTTTCAGACACTTAACGTGATTCGTGACAACACAGGCTTTATCACAGGACTTAAAGGAAACACTATTGATGGAAAGACAGTTGAAATCACCCTTTCAAGAGATCAGGTTAAGTTTACGGTTGTACAAATTCTTAACGAAACCATCTTAAGCAATGGAACTTTAAAACTAGAGAAGAATAGTGATCAATCCGGAACCGCAAAAGTTTTCATGCACATCACTCCTTCAGATGCTTCACAGCCTGCTCAGGTATATGAAGTCACTCAAGGCGAATCTTTAAACAAGATTGTGACACTAAGTAATATGTTGTATGCAGTGAAGGTCAATGAACAGCTTGCAGTTTCAACCGTCAACATTACCGCTCTTGTCACAGAGATCATTGATCAAAACAAAGATGGAATCCTTGGAGCACAGGAAGCACTCAAAGGATACGTTGATTTCCGTGCAGCAGCCAAGTACTACATTCTTGGAGATACTCAAATGAGTCCACCGCAATACGACTCAAATCACTATGACTTAAATCAAAACGGAACCTTCACATCCGCAGACCTTACACTTTTCACCAGAGCTTTTAAATTGAGTGTCACCGAAGCAGTCTGGAATCAATACAGTGCATCTGTAGCAGCTTTCACGACCATCGATCAAAATAAAGATTGGACCATCAACGCACCAGAAGCATTTGCCGTACATCTCACCCTCACCACCCAAGAATGGCAAAAACAAGGCAGCGGTCTCAAATGTGACTTCAATCAAGACGGTGTCACTAACGACCTTGATAAATCAGTTTTTATGAGCACTCTTCAAACCGTCTCGAGCACCTTAGAGATGAACAGGTTTAATGCTTTAACCCGTACATTTACAGCCATGGATCAAAATCAAGACGGCATCGCAACAGCAAATGAAGCCTTTGCGTTGCTGACAACCCTCAAAACAACCGAATGGTCCAAACAAGGCAGCGGTCTCAAATGTGATTTCAATCAAGACGGCAGTGTTGACATTAAAGACATTTCATTTTTTGTGAGCACCCTTCAAACCGTCTTAAGCGCATCAGAGATGACGCGGTTTAATGCTTTAAGTGCAGTGTCCAGTCAAATTGGACAGCTCTACCAAGAGCGATTGGGCAGAGACGCTAAGCTTGAAGAATTAAATGCATGGATGGATTTGGTTCGAATACAAAGCGACATTCGCATTGAATCCATTCAAGGTCAAATGAATGAAGCAATTGATAAAATCAAAGTCGAGCAAATCATCGCAGCTAATCAAAACACCATTCTAAAAGGTAAAAACATTTCTTTTGATGTCATGTTTGAAGTATTAAAAGAAGCAGTAAAAAATCACAAAGGAAGCGGTCTTGCGGTTCAACTAACCACAGCAACTGTTTCAGGTTCTACTTACCAAATTAAATTTACTCGCTCAGATACTCAAGAGGCAACGCTCGCGAGCTTTCGTGTTGAAAGTGGAAAGGTGCTTTGGACAAGCAAACAAGTTTATTACCCCAGTAGCAGTTCTCTCAAACTCCAAATTCTTTATCATCTGGACGGAAAGACAGTAAAGTCAGAAAACGAATACAGTCTCAAAGGCAAACCCATCCGCTCTGTCATAAGAGACACGCAAGGAATCGTTCTCTCAGCCACTGAAACTGATTATCAAACCGATGGAATCACAAGAGCGAAATACAGATATTATGGGTCAAATAATGTTTTGGCGTATGAATACGCGTATCAATCAGATGGATCGACATACAAAACGGTGACTTATTACTACCCAGGCGGAACACTGGTTAAATCCGAAACCCAATACAATGAAAAAAATAAGCTTAAGAGCCAGGTAACCAAAGACCTTTCTGGAGCGGTGACGTCCTATGTGCAGTACGACTACCAAGCGGATCAAGTCACCCTTCTAGAATTCAGAAATTATTTGCCGAATCAAACGGGTTTAATCAGCCGGTATGTCTACCAAGCCGATGGAAAAACGATGAAGTCTTCTACTTTTTATCATCCAGATGGAGTCACAGTTAATGCAGAGTATGAATACAATGAAAAAGGAAAAGTGACCCGAAGTGTTCAAAAAAATCTACAAGGCGTAGTTACATTTTGCCAAGTAACCAGCTATTATTCAGATCAAGTCACCCGGTTTGAAGAGAAGCGTTATCAAGCAGATCAGACTACCCTTGCAAGTGATTACCTTTACCGCTCAGATGGACAAAACCTTCAAAAGGTGACGAACTATTACCCCAATAGCTCAATCATCCAATCAGAAAGTGAATTTAACGCAAAAGGAAGAATTACATGGACCACACAGCGAAACACCCAAGGTCAAATTACTTCTTACATAGAGGTGCGTTATCTTACGGATCAAACTACTCGGTCAGAAGTAGCTTATTACCGGGCCAATAAAACGCTTTCATCCGTCACTGCCTTTTACCCAGCCACCCAAAAAACACAATCCATTACTTCTTATGCCGCCAATGGAACTACTGTTACCGGCACGACTCGCTATGACACAACCGGGAAACAGATTGCGTAAAACAAGCACCTGCCAACCCCTTTTTTAAATCACCCCAAGTTTCCACTATACCCATAGCACTCATAAAGCGTGATATTTTTCTCATTAATCGTTAATACTCAAGTACCTTGTCTCATCAAGCATGACAGGTTCATTTTTTAAAGGAACAAGGTACAGTACTCTGTTTCTGATTTATTAAAAATTAATGTGACAGAGTACAAGGAGAGACATTGTTGGTTCTTTTCGTGTTCTAATGAAATCATCATTTGTGGCTCCCTTGAGTATATTTTCCGGCTGCCCTCACCCTCTGATGAAAGATAAGTTGAAGGTGAGGACTGTGCTTGCTGCTCATGAATGATTTAATGAAGGTGAGCACTGACACATTCTCATTCTTTTGGTATGATTCCACGCATGAATAAAAAAGCAGCTCACACAGGAAGGTGGATTCTGATTACAGGCGCATCTTCCGGGATTGGTGAGGTATTTGTCCGCCGATTTGCCCGCGAAGGTTCTCATATGGTCTTAATCGCGCGTTCAGCCGATAAACTAAACACGCTTGCTCGTGAGCTCGAGACAGAATTTGGCGTTCAAACACTCGTCGTAGCAATTGACCTGTCACTTAAAGAAGCGGCAGCAACCATTTTTTCGCGCGTCAAAGAAAATAGAATTCAGTTGTATGGAATTATCAATAATGCGGGTTTTGGAGCAGGACGAGCTTTTCACAAGTCGCTGCTTGAGCCATATTTAAAGATGATTGACGTCAATATTAGGGCTTTAGTCGAACTGACTCATCTTTTTTTGCCCGGTCTCATCAGTCAAAATGAGGGGTTAATTTTGAATGTTTCATCAACAGCAAGTTATCAGCCGATTCCACTGACATCTGTGTATGCAGCCTCTAAGTCTTTCGTGACCTCTTTTACGGAAGCGCTTTGGCTTGAGCTTAAGGAAACAAAAATCCGTGTCATGAATCTTTGTCCGGGCCTGACCAAGACTCCTTTTGGAGTTTCAGCCGGCCTGCGCGATTTTAGGAATGACCCATTTGCCGAAACACCTGAGCAAGTGGTAACTCATGCGTTTGACGCTTTTTCAAAAGATAATCCCACTGTCATCTCCGGATTCCACAATTACCTCATCATATGGCTTGAAAGATTCATTCCGCATCGAATCCTTCTTTTCCTCGTGCTCGCTTTCCAAAAATCGAGAAGAAGTGTTTAGGATGAAATTTTTAACCCGCCTTTTTCTTTTCCTTACGGTCAGTCTCATTCTTTGCCTTGCGGGTTTGCAAGGCGCGTCTTATTTTCTGCTTCCTTCTATTTTGGAGCGGAAGTTAAGCGATGTCTTTCAAGCACCGGTGTCTGTCGAAGGGGCAGGGGCAAATTTCTTCACCGGAGCCATTTACATGAAGGGGCTTAGAATTGGAAATGTTCGAGGATTTGAGGAGCCTGATCTTTTGAAGGCGCGAACCGTTTCCATCGACATTGGTGTTCTGAGTCTTTTGACAAGCGGACTTGAGGTGCAGCGCATTCTGGTCAAAGACCCCGTTGTGACCATCGAAATTAATCAGCAGGGTGAGACCAATTACGTGCGCGTTGGAAATCGGCTTTTCCGCTGGATGGAAAAGTTGACCCACAAAAAATTAAAATGGATTCACTGGATTACCCATTATGAGCTTGGAAAAATTCAACTCAGACGAGGTGGCATTAGGCTCATAGACAAACGGAATATGGAGCGCAACTGGAATTTGGGCTCCGTCTCTCTGTCATTTGCCAGGCTGATGTTCCCACCAGACCCGGAAGAAGCACTTCCCGCCGCGGTTTACTTGAATGCAAAAGTATTGGGCGCGCGCGAAGGACAAGTTCTTTTAATTGGACGCCTGCATCCATTTTCTGTAAGACAGAGCTTTGACCTAAGCGGGTCTTTAAAGGACATTGAGCTGAGTGAGTACAATTATTTTTTGCCTCATTTTCCACTCCGGTTTGAAAATGGCGTTCTACAGGCGAAGGTGAAAGCTTTATGTCACGATGGGCTTTTGGAAATGGACAGTCATGCCCGGGTGGATGGTCTTTTACTTGGACCAAAGCCGGGCGAGCAGTTTGAAACAAAAAAAATTTCTGGGCTCCCCCCAAAATTTGTAGCAGATTCATTTAATGACCTTTGGGACAAGAAAACCCCTTTTGAAATTAATTCGAACGTGACCGGCGATTTGAGCGACCCTAATTTTAACCTTGCTATGACGGTTCGAAAATCAATTCAAGATGCAATTTACAAGCCGGTGAAAGAAAAATTGGAAGAGCAGCTTGCGAAGACGAAGAACGTTGCGCTCAAATCTTTGGAGAATACATCAAGTTTGCAATGAAAATTCTTTTTAACTGAACCTTGAAGACAAAACTCCCCCTAACCCCCTCTTCAACAGAAGAGGGGGGACTATTTGAACTTTCCTCTTTTTTCTTAATTAAGGAAAAACTTCAAGCATTTCCTCCCCTCTTTTGTAAAGAGGGGATTGAGGGGAGTTAGAAACCATTTTGGTTTTTTTAAAAATTCATTTTTGAGTTAAACCATGACTAAAACCCGTTCCGGTTTTATTTCTATTGTTGGAAAACCAAATGTTGGAAAGTCTACATTGCTTAATCGACTTGTGGGCACCAAGCTTGCAGCGGTGTCAGACAAGCCGCAGATGACTCGCCAAGTGATTCGCGGGATTTTGACGGAGCCGCGGGGGCAGATTGTGTTCCTTGATGCTCCCGGTTTTCACAAACCAAAAGATTCACTTGGCCGTCTGATGGCAAAAGAAGCAGCCCAAGCGCTCTTAGATGCCGACCTTTATTTCTTCATGGTGGAACCCAAACTTCCGTCTGACTCTGACGCTGAATGGGTGAGACTTGTTGAAGAAAATGCAGGGTTTAAAGACCGCTCCGACACTTCTAAAAAGAAAAAACCAATTTTTTGCCTCATTAATAAAGTGGATGCTGTCTCAAAACCAACTCTTTTGCCCGTGCTTGAGGCATACCAAGCTCTCTGTAACTTTGATGAGCTAATTCCCATTTCCTCACTCAAAGGGGAGCAAACTGATGTCTTGCTTGAGAAGTCATTTGAGTATTTGCCTGAAGGAGAGCACTATTTTCCAGATGACATCACAAGCGACCAAGCCGAACGGTTTCTTGCGGCTGAATGCATCCGGGAGAAGGTATTTCGGTTTACCGGAGCGGAAGTTCCTTATTCAACCGCGGTTCAAATTGAATCATTCAAGGAAGACGGTCAACTCCTTCGAATTGATGCCGTTATTTTTGTTGAAAGAGATTCACAGAAAGCAATTCTCATTGGCGCAAAAGGAAGTAAAATGAAACAACTTGGAACTGCCGCTCGAATTGCACTTGAAGAATTTTGCGGAAGAAAGGTATTTTTAAAGTTATGGGTCAAGACGCTCAAAAATTGGAAACAGGACGAGGGAAAGTTAAAACAAATCGGATTCTCTTGAAACAATCGCCGAAACAAAAAGATAGACTGACAATCAAATCTATTTTGTTTGATTTGGGGAATGTCCTTCTTTTGTATGACGCACGAAAATCGGCGCGGGCTTTTGCAAAGGCACTTCAAGTGCCGGAAGAAAAATTGTGGGAAGGATTTTTCATCTCTGATTTCGAGAAAGCGTACACAAGAGGAGAAATTTCATCCCGTGAATTTTTTAAAAGGGCAAGCCAGTATTTTCCGAATTCCAAAATGAGTTTCAGCGAATTTTCTCATCACTGGAATGACATCTTTACAGAAAGTCCTGGGATGGATGGATTGCTTGGCGCACTGAAGCAGCATTACCCGCTGTACCTAATTTCTAATACCAATGAACTGCATTATGGGCACATCAAAAAAACATTTCCGGTGCTCCGGCATTTTAAGAAATGTTTCCCTTCGCATCAAGTGGGTCACAGGAAGCCTGACCCAAAAATATTTTATCATGTGCTTAAAGACATCCAGCTCAAGCCAGAAGAAACGGTGTTTGTAGATGACATTACTCAGTTTGTAGAAGGTGCACGCCGGGTTGGGATGAATGCGATTCAGTTTACTTCGATTGGCGAGCTCAAGCGAGATTTGAAAAAACTTGGAGTTAGTGTATGACTAGGATTCTGAAAATTAATGTCATTCTGACCCCGCAGGGGGAAGAATCTAGCGAATGCGAGATCCTTCGCTCCGCTCAGGATGACAGTCAAAAAGTTGAATCATGCAGAACTCAAGTAACAAATTATTTTTCGCTGCGAAAACTTGGAAAACTTTTTTGCTTTATTTTGATTCTATTTATTTTGTTTGCCCATCCCTCATGCTTTGCCGCGAGTGCCGGAAGCAATCTTTTTGTTTCCGGGTTTACGCGTCTTTTACTTGCTCCCTTGCAACTCCCGCTCAGATTACTTCAAGGTACTTTTCAAGGCCCTCCTGGAATCGGTACTGTGAGCGGCGCCTTAAGCGGTACCATCGGCACGATTACAAACTTACTCGGCGGTGCTTTTGACATGGTTACAGCTTCAGCGCCTCTCGTTAAGTACGCCGTATTTTTTATTTAAATTTTTTACTTGAATTTTTTAATTAGTTGAGCGCGGATGAATTCAGGCTTTTTTGGCAAGGTGGTTTTTCAAAAGAAAGTTGCTCAAATACTCGTCACGAAACCACACATCACTGATGTAGCGCCGGTACCGGTCATATCCCAGAGAAATAAATTCAATTGCGGCGCCTTCGGCTAATAATTTCATCAGTTCCACTTTTACTTTTTTTCCTGCAGAAGTTTTTAATTCTGGCGCATTGACGGCGCTTAGCCGCAAATACTGCCGCGTGAAGCATTTAAACCCCAGGTCAATGACTACGCGAAATGTGTCGCCATCTATGACTTCGGAAACTCGTCCGTGGTAATGGTAACGGTCATGTGTAGAAACATCCCGCTCCCATTTCTTTTGAGTTAAGTCCCAGCGAACCACACCTTCTAAATCTTGAAGGGATTTACCTCGTGGTATTTCTTCAAGGTTTCGGTAGAAATTAAAACCAAGGTCAAAAAGCGGATTTGAATTTTTACTTCCGGAAATCAAGCGCTTCACTTCATAAACATAGAAAGGCCGCTTGCGGCTTGGTTCGGGGAGAAGAGAAACTGTCTTTTTTGTTTGACGAGATAAAGTCTGGCTCATGACTACCTCCTGCGTACTTTAAATGCGCAAATTGTAGATTTGTCTCAATTAAGTCCATATTGGCAGAGCAGAACAGGCCAATCAATAAAAAAGCTTGCTATTTAAGGGTGTCTATTTAGCTTTATGAAGTCACTGCTTCATTTCTTTTTTTGTCATTCTGAAGGAGCCCCGCAAATTTATTTGCGGGGCGAACTGAAGAATCTGGCAATCACTAGATCCTTCTCGGAGTTTACCCTGAGCGCTAGATCCTTCACTTCGTTCAGGATGACAAGCGAAGGGCTCAGGATGACAATCAATGGGGACTTCAGAGGGCTAGACAGCTACATTTAAGGTGTTGGGCTGGATCAGGTAAAAATATGCAGACCTAAATGGTTGATTAGTAGGCATTTGCATGCTAAATTTTACCTAATAAATAGATATTAAGTTTTTTTATTAAGTACTTTATTTTATGGTGAAAGGCGTGTCCCGAAAATAATGCCGCTAAAGGCTGTAAAACTACTTGTCCCAAAATCCATCTCACTCCTCCTTTTGATTGTTTTCACAGTCACCACACTTTCACGCGAGACAGCATTTGCAAGTCCAGTAATTCCTGAAGCTAATCCTGTTGAGGAATTACAAGCGCAGACAAGTCATCTCACCATTCCCAAAATGCTCGGGACAGTTTTGGCAAGTCATAAGACTGGTTCCCCTCCCATCATCCTCATTGAAGATGCTCATTCAGTTCCGGAAGCACAGAAGAATATTGAGCGAATCATCCGGTATGTTCAGAAGAAATATGGCGTTCGTGTGGTGGCGTCTGAGGGGGCTTCAGGCAAGCTTGAGCCCGAACTGCTTAAAAGTTTTCCAGATGCGAAGCGCTTAAAAACGATGGTTCGAAGTTACCTTGAAGCAGGTGAAATGACTGGAGTCACGGCTTCTGCAATTTTAAATACCGTAGGACACGCACCTGAATACATTGGCGTAGAAAATTGGGCGCTTTATGAAGAGGGACTTCGCAATTACTTTGAAGCAGCAAATCAGGAACAGTCAATTTTAAAAGCAATAACTCAAGAGACAAAAATGCTTGAGCAGAAAAAGAAAGAAATTTATTCTGAAGAATTACTCAAATCAGACCAAATTCTAAATGATTTTGATGAGAACAAGACGAGTTTTATGAAAGTGCTTAGGAAGCTTTCACAGATTAAAAGCCCTCAAAGCGTAGGGCAGAGTCATGATTTTTTAATGCTTAAGACAATTCTTAAGGAAAGTCTTAAAACAGAAATGGGAAATGAGAAGTTGAAAGTAGAGATTAAAACTCTCGCAGAAGAGGTGAAGAAATCATTGGGGAGTCCTGCATTCACTCGAATATTCAATCAAAAACTCCAGGCTTTTCAAACTTCTCAAATGTCAGCGGGGGAGTTTGGTTTATTTTTAAAGAAGTTTTCAGATTTACGTCGCGAGACGTCTCCGCACATGAGCATGTCGAAGGTGCTTGAAGATGAAATTAAAATTCAAAGGCAGATGGAGAGCGTTGGAGGAGCCAAGCTTTCTAAAGAATTTGAGACATACGCGAAACGGCTTAAGGAAAACTTGTTTCAAAGTATGGAAGAAAGAAATCTCGACCAAGAAAGCAAAACCTTAAAACTTCTTAAAAAACTTGCCAAACTTGAGCTCAGCCGCGAGGAGTGGGAAGAAGTCAAGCTGTTGGAGGTTGGTAATATTTCTCCAATTGCAGTTTCCTATGTCACCCTGAGCGAAGCGAAGGGTCTCGGTTCCCTAGATTCTTCGGCTCCGCCTCAGAATGACATGCGGACTATGGACTTTTTATTTCACTTTCAATTGAGTTTCTACCACAACGCTGAAAAGCGCGAAGCCGCGATGCTTGGGAATCTTAATTCATTTTTAGATGAATCAAAAATTGATTCGACAACCCGAAATCATCAACCCTCAATTCTGGTGGCGGGAGGATTTCACGCAGAAGGGCTTGTGCAAAAGTTGAAAAAGGAAAAACGTTCCTACATTTTAATTTGTCCAAGGGTTGATGTTCTCCCAAAAGAATCCAAATACCGCATGCATATGCAGGGAAATGTGTCGTGGAAAAAGTATTTTCAGGTGAAAAATGGGCACGTAAATTTGTATGACGCGTTTATGCGCGGCGCGAGGGACCGATTATTAGTAGGGGCGGGTTTAGAGCCCGCCCCTACGCTCCGGCTCTGGCGTGACCAAATCATCCGCGATTTAGCTCAAGCAGAAAAACTGGATGAAGCCTGGCAGTACACTAAAATTCTGGATGAAGTTTTGGTTTCCAAAAAAATGGAAGAGTCTCATTTTCTTGAGCAGAAGTTAAGCAAGCTCCACCATTTTGTTGATGGCCTTCGCTATTTACATCAAACCCAATTATTGACGGAACCCAACATTTTAAAACTTTTGGGCCAATCCAAAGTCGTTGCACCAGCACTCGCCAGCGCACTTTCACAAAACTCAGAAATCCGTTCTGAATTTATTGTAGATGATCAGGACAGTCCTGACCGACATTCTCCAGCAAAGCGTGAAAGCAAATCCGGAGATGAGGCTTTAAAAGCAAGAGTAAACCAGGAAACCGTTACTTTAATGATGCGGGAATTATTTTTTTCTAAAAATCTTTCTCTTACTCCAAAATTGAAGCGACATATTCTCAGCACATTTCTTCCAGACTCAGTCATTGAAAAAGTGGGTGAAGACAATTTTTCAATTAAGCGAGACCAAAATGAATTAACAATCAGCACCTCTGAAAAGCAACAATTTTTTAATGTAAAGATTTATGTCGGATTGAATCAAGACGTGCTGATTTTGAACGCTGGGCAAATAACCGGAGTTAATGGAGAACAAATTCCTGAATTCGGGAATGTCTTACCTAGCTACAGGCAATACGGTCTTCCATTTTTTGCCTGGTGGTATCAAACAAAACTGAAACCTTTTGCTCGCCTGTTGATGGTGAAAAATGTTTGGATGCAAAGTTCTCTCGTACAAATGAATCAAACAGTAAACATGTTTGGCTTTCAAACTACTGGAAATCAGATATGGACAATTGACCCTAATAAGAATTCAAACCATCAACCGAAGTCGGAGCTGCGCAACAACTCTTTGCCTGTCATCCTGAGCGGAGCGAAGGATCTAAGTTCGCTAGATTCTTCGGCTTCGCCTCAGAATGACATAAATATGAATATGCAAAACACAACAGTTAATAAAGCAAGGGCCGAGCTGCGCTACACTGAAAATAGTCTCAAAGCAATGATTAATAAAGGCGCCGCTCAGTCCTCGTTGCCCATAGCGATTAATCAGACGAGGGCCGAGCTGCGCAACTTTGGGAATTATTTCAAGGCAAGGATTTCTGAGATGGCAGAGCAATTCAAAATAACGACTCAGCAGGAGGCTGTAAAAAATGCTGATGAAAAACCTTCCGAGCTTTCATTAGGTCAAGCCAATCAAATTTCAAAGGAAGTGGTGCGGGAATTAATCAGGCTCCAATCAATCGGACTTGCTTCCCCGGACATCACTATTATTGATCATACCGAACTTGGATTTTCAACTTTGGGAGAATTGAGTTCATACCTTGAGAATATCCCAACTGCCGCCGCCTTCCTCTATTTTGATTTTCCTGTAATCAATGGTCTTACCAATTTAGGGCAATTACTTAGAGGTCTGGGTCTAGAAGCTGCTTCAAATCCACGCATCAGAGCAATTGACAGTGTTGATTTCAATGCTGTGTGTGCATTTATTTTACAAATGTCATCTGCTGCCCAAATTCATGTATTTGATTTTTCTAATGGGCAGTGGCAGAAAGAAACACAAATAGTGAAGCGCGCCAAACTATTTCTCTCAACGCTTTCAAAGTTTTTTCTTCCGTCCCTTCATAAATCTTCTGACGACGATTTGAAAAAAATATTGGCACAATTCAACCAAACACGGGCTGCCAGAATTTCTGAAGTCAATTCAAGCCTAGTGAATACTGACCTTTCAACACTGGCATTATTTGCAGAAGGAAATCGGCTCAGATCAGAACTTGATGAAGTGATGCTGGCAATTTATGAGTCTAATCAAAATACTCACGCGGCACTTCAAGCTTTAAGGCGCATCGACTTCGAAGCTTCTAAACTTCAGGATCAAGCGATGAACATAATCAATGGAAATTTAGAAGAAATTTTTCAGGTAGAGCAATACATCATAGGATTGCGTGATTTAATAAGAGAAACGGAATATAAATTAGTGCACACACCCGCGCAATTTAGAAATGCCCTTCACGCACAATATTCAAATGTTAATGAATCTGCATCCGCCCTTTTTAAAACTATTTTTCACAGTCAAACGCTTGTCATTCCAAATGAAGATCAAATCCTTTCTTATTCAGGCATCCTGAGAAAGGGCGTTGAAATTTTCACTCGCGGTGTCCTAACCCGTTCTCCATATATAAACATCAGCGTTTTGGTGTTTATTCAGCAAGATGCTCCTTGGAATATGGGACTTAAAATGGTGGTGAAACCTGATGACAATCAGACGGGAATTTATCAGCATATTTCATTTGAAAATTTAGCTTTTAGATTAGAAGGAGTCGACAACTTTAATTCCTACCTCCTTACTTTCCACGAGCGCTCATCTGGCATTTATGAGGCCCAAATTTCCAATGTTGAACCGGGGAAATACTCAGTTGAAGTATTAAATTCTACGGTCAGGCATGACCCAAACCTTCGGAGAAGCCATTCGGAGCTGCGCAACATTGAAAGTAATTCCAAAGCAAACATTAATGAAAGCGCCGCTCAGTCCTTACACCATTCCAAGGGTGTGAGAGCTGAAACGCGGCAGGAGAATGATGAATGGATTGCGGGATTTTCTGAGCCGTTTTCAGAACGTCCAAAGGCATTGAGTCCGGGTGAAGATCCGCGTCCAAATCAAGATGCATGGTTTGCTCAAACACTTGATAACGGTGTTGTGATTGCAGGAGTTTTTGATGGAGTTCGCGCAGAAAAATTTAGCTATGAAGCAAGTCACACAGCTTGCGATGCGATTGAAGTTTATCTTTCAGCCCATTTGACAGATTCCCCGCAAAACATTAATTCCAGTCAAGCAACTCAAATTCTTCAAGATGCCATGCAAGAAGCCCATCGGGCAATTACCAAAGGAGCGACAACAGCTACGGTAGCTCTTCTTTTGCCGCGACACGGTCTACAAGAAAAGCGCTTCTTTGAGCTGTGGGTTGCGAATGCAGGCGACTCACGTGCTTATTTATGGACTTCCTCTCAAAAGATTGAGCGGCTCACAGTGGATTCGTTTCAAGGCGACGGAAAGGCGACTATTTTGGACCTCGACGATGTTAGAAGACATAATGGTCACTTAATACAAGAGAAAAATGTGCTTGAGGAAAGACAGGCAAAAGCGCACCAAATTGGCGACTATGGCTTGCGTCAAGAATTAGCGTGGGAAAAATGGGAACACGAATTTTTAGGAAACGTACTTGGAAATGCTGATGAAAGCTATGTCCCTGTCATTACTAGAGCCGTGATTCCTTTAAATTCTAGAGTACTGCTTTTTACCGACGGAGTTTATCGATTGTTGAAAAGAGATGAAATGGAAAAGATTATCGTTGGTGACATAATTAATCAAAGGCCTGGAGCTGGCTGGAGCGGACGTGGTTCGACTGCGCAAACAATACTAGCTGCGATTAGAGGCGAACTTAAAAAGAAACGTTTTATTGGTTTGGATGATCAAACAGCGGTTATTCTTAACATGTCTCCGTACCCTTCTCTCAGAGATCACCTTGCTCAGAGTTCAGTCAGCAAAAGTAAGTCAGAGCTGCGCCACACTGAAAATAATTCCAGAGCGTTCATTAATCCAAGCGCCGCTCAGTCCTTGCTACCCACAACAGTTAATAAAGCAAGGGCAAAGCTGCGCCACAACTCTTTGCCTGTCATCCTGAGCCATTCGCTTGTCATCCTGAACGAAGTGAAGGATCTAGCGCTCAGGGTAAACTCCGCGAAGGATCTAAGTTCGCTAGATTCTTCCGCCACAGTGCTGGCGGACAAGTCGGCTTCGCCTCAGAATGACATAAATATGAATATGCAAAACTCAACAGTTAATGAAGCAATGGCCGAGCTGCGCAATGCTAAAAATAGTTCCAATAAGATTATAGATCAACAAAGAAAAAAATCTGGATTACAACCTCACGAACTTGGCGCAATGGTTACCAGGTTAGTGCATGTATTTACATCGTGGACTCAGGTGGTTGAAAGTGAACTTCTGCGGCGGCCAGGACTTACGGAACAAGTGATTAAAACTGAATTGAAATATTTTTTAGGGCCTGAAACAGGGCGTCATGCACGACACAACCCAGAATTTTCAGATCAACTATTTTGGTCGCGTACCAAACATGACGATGAAACCTATTTCCCAGAAGAAGACCGCCAGAGGCTTGAAACAGTGGTGGATCAAATGATTCCAGAAGAAGGGACAGTTCTCGATTTAATGGCGGGCGCTCGCTCAAGTTTTTCAAAACAAAAGAGAGAAGTGGTTGGGCTTGGTTTGACCCAGAAGGCGCTAGAAAGCAATAAAGTTTTAACACGTTTTCTCGTTCACGATCTAAATCAAAATCCAAAACTCCCGCTTGAAGAATCGTTTGACGCCATTGTTATTTCATTTGGGCTTATGTATTTAACCAATCCTCAGCAAGTGCTTGAGTCTGTTTTGAAACATTTGAAGCCTCAAGGGAAATTGATTGTGATTTGGCATGAGAATATTTGGGATTTTGATTTAGCCACTAATGTTTGGAACGTTCCTCAGGCTTATGGATTTAAAACCAGAGAGGCGCTCATAAACCATTACTTTAAACAAGCCGGTTTTGAGAATATAAAACGAGTAAAAGATCAACAGAGCGGTTTTCACATCGCCACAGGCAGCAGACCAGTACAAAATGAAAGTATTGCTCAGTTCTTACTACCCACAACAGTTAATTCAAGAACTGAGACACGCAACCATAATGAAAACAATGGATTAAATTTTGTTTTAAAAATGAAAAAATTTTTCAATCAACATTGGCAACCGGTAGTGACAGGAGTTTTAATGATTGGATTTGCTTACTGCCGCGTGTATGGTTGGGTGCACGAAATTGGGCACTTAATTGCTCATCACCTCACGTTTGAGCAAGCGGCTGGTTTGCTTAAGCTGAAATTTCTTCCAGGCTCAATGTATGTGCTGACTCATTTTGGAAATCTTTCGAGCTTTGGGGAGTGGCTGGGTTATGATCGATCTCGAGCATTTATTCTGTATGCGGGCGAGGCTTTTGCGTTTGTTATTTTAATCCCGCTTTTTATATTGCTCACCAAACAATTGTCCCACCTCAATCGTCTTTTGGGTCATTTTCTAGCATATGCGGTACTTTATCTCTCTACCACACCTCTGCTTGATGCGCTTTACGGCCCTTGGGTGCAACAACCAATCACTGATTTCTGGCAGGCGTATTATTTTTTTAAAGGCCAGCATCCTCTTCTACTTGCACCTTTTTTGGCTGTTCTTCCGTTCGTCGTGTATTGGATTTTTAATCGGATGGATATTTTTAAAGTTTCCGGTGAAGGTGGAAATATTATTAAGAAAAGCTCTGCCCCGAAGTTAACACAACCTCAATCAACGATTCAAGGACAAAACTCCAATCATCCCGAGCTGCGCCACTTGGCTGTCATCCTGAGTGACCCTAAAGGGCTGCTGCGCGGAGCGAAGGATCTAAATTCGCTAGATTCTTCGGCTTCGCCTCAGAATGACATAAATATGAATATGCAAAACATGACAATTAATAAAAAAAAGGCCGAGCTGCGCCACTTTGAAAGTAGTTCCAGAGCATTAATTAATCAAAGCGCAACTCAGTCCTTGCTACCCACAACAGTTAATGAAGCAAGGGCCGAGCTGCGCCACTTTGAAAGTAGTTCCAGAGCATTAATTAATCAAAGCGCAACTCAGTCCTTGCGCCGTACCATGGACGCAAGGGCCGAGCTGCGCAGCCCAGTAGCACAAGAAGCAGCAGAAGCGGAACTGTACCGCAATTTGGATTCTTACTCAACGAGTGAGAAAGCAGAACAACTCGCCATATTAATTTTAAATAGTTCAGATGATTTTGAGAATTTCTTAAGTGAGTTTGTGCAAGCAGTGGAAGAAATTTTTGAGAAAGAATCTGGCGTGATTGGTTTGAATGGCACTCGCGAGGAGGCCAACCTTAATCCAGAGGTGATTCAATTGGCTGAGAAGCTTCGCGCTGCACTTAAGTCGCGTCTGAGTAAAGAAATAAAAGCAGCGTTCGTATTTCCAAAGGAGATTTTAAATGCAAAGGACGCCCAAACTCGCGCAGAAGAACTTTCTCAAACCGGTATGGCTATTGTTCAAGCAGAGGAAGCGTTTCAGAATGTGAGCCTTGACGTTTTTTCTGGCGGCGATGAAACTCAAATTTTGCGCCATCATTTTAATCGAGCGCTTAAAACAAAAAAGGCTGCAACCGAATTGCAAAAGCGAACTCGCTTTTTAGTGAGCGATTTTCCTGACGCGACTTCATATGATGTAGTTGGTTCTGCAGAGATTAATCCAGCCTCTTCTCATCAAACAGTTCAGTGGTTTCGGTTTGACCGTTTCGGTGATGGCACCAAAATTGAAGCAAAGGATGGAGAGCCTGTCGGACCAAGTCTAATGCTTGCAATGCTTGCTTCAAACGTGTTGCTGAGAGAAGACTTGGATGATTTGATTCAATTTGATCAAAATGGTGTTGCCTCAATTAAAAATAAAACTGCACTCAGTGTTTTTAATCTTCTCCGACAAATGCTGGTTCAAGCAAAGACGGACCAAGTCAGACTTGAAGCTGCATAGTGGATGACAATGGTGTTAATTCTTACTCCTCAAGCGGGACATAGGCGCGTTTTGTGCGCATCAAGTAAAGACTCGCGCCGCTTGCGACAATAATTGAAGACCCAATCAAGGTTTTAATCGTTGGATATTCTCTCCAGAAAAGTGCAGCGAAGATTGCTGCAAAAACGGGTGTTAAATAGGAAAAGGGAAGCACGAGTGAAACCGGTGCATCTTGAATT
>JAHFHD010000156.1 GCA_023247075.1 Candidatus Omnitrophota bacterium
CAACCAGAGCCATTTTCTCTTCCTGAAAAACCTCAGATGCTTGAGTCTCATCTGTTGCATCCGCATTTGGTTTTTGATTTTAATCAAAAGGATGCTCTGCGTGGATGGGAAGAAAAGCCATTTCTGGGTCACACTTCCTATAAAATCGAGTTTCAGGGAGCAGAAGGAGTTTTGCATTCGCAAAGCCAAAAAAATTCCTCAGCCATTTTTTACCGGCTCAAGTATAATCTCCACGAATATCCGTACATTTCATGGAAGTGGCGAGCTAAAAAATTCCCCAATAAAGAGTCCGCAATCAGTTTAAAAGATCAAGATGATTTTCCCGCGCGCCTGCTTGTTGTATTCTTGTCACCTTTTTTCGTCCACATCGAATGTATTGAGTATGTCTGGGATGAAAAACTTCCGGAAGGCGCTACGCACATCAGTCCATTTTCTTCCAGCATTAGGCAACTCGTAGTTCAAAGCGGGCCGATGCCGGATAGTTCTGAATGGGTAGAAGAATTTCACAATGCTTTAACCGATTACAAACGCCTGTTTGGAAGTGAGCCAAAAAGAAAGGTGGCGGCCATTTCACTCATGACAGATTCGGATGGAACTCAAAGTGAATCAGAAGCGTTTTATGACGACATACAAATTGGAAAGGAGTTTGTTCAATGAAAAACAAGAGCAACCGGAGGAAGCGAAAAATTGTTCACCACGTCATCGAAAGAAAATACTTATGGGTTGTTCTTGCTGCCATGCTTGGTCCAGTGGCGCTCGTGTCAGGCTGTCTGTATTACTTGATTTGGCAAACCTTGGCTTATGAGCTTGCCATTCCTGAACTCATTTACCACGCGCTCATTCCAGCCTTTGAACGGATTAATTTATTCGTTGGCATCGGAATTCCCATTATTTTTTGTGGCGTAACAGCGCTTGCCGTGCGCTTTTCTCATCATTTCGCCGGGCCGATTGCACGCATTGAAACGGAACTTGACCACATGATTGAAACTGGTGATTTCAAACAAAACCTGCGCGTCCGGCCAAAAGATGACCTTGCTCCGCTCATCCAGAAAGTCAATCAAGCAATTCAGATGGCGCGAGAAAGTCGTAGTTGATTTTACGTGAAATTGGCTCTATTAAAAACGGGGGCTGAAAAAAATCAATCTTGGTGTACCATAATGAATTAAGTTCTGAAAATTTTAACCTTTTAGTTGTCATCCTGAGCGACACGTCTTGCGAGTGCACACATCATCGTAGACGGACAACAAGTCCGTCACACTTCCGGAGAAGAACATTAAGTTCTTCCCGGAAAGTGCTCGCACGAGAAAACGCGCAGTGCGATGAGTACTGGCGCACATAATCGTAGGCAACGTCAAAGTTGCCTACGATTAGTGCTGGTGCATTGGCACCTGCATCAGGCGCCGGCAAAAGCGCGAGCGAAGGATCTAATATTTGCTAGATTCTTCCGCCAAACTAATGGCGGACAAGTCGGCTCCGCCTCAGAATGACATAAATGCACAGAACTCAAGACAAAGGAAGTTCTCTTATGGTTAAGCAAAGCTTGGGACTTATTACTTCGTTCACTCCTGAAATTTTCAAATGTGAGTATTTCACGCGCATCACCTACGGAATCATCGATGCCATGCGCAACACAAGCTATGACCTGCGCTTCATCATGGTCAGCCATGACGACCCACGGGAACCAAAAGATATTCTAAAAGAGCATGCGGTTCATGGGCTCATGTTTCTCACTTGGACCATTCATCCCATGTTTGTTGAAGAGGCGCGGCGGGGCTTTAAAAATTTGCCGGTTGTTTTGATTAATGACTATTCTCCCGAGGTAGAAACCAATATTGTTTACTGCAACAATGAAGTGGGAACCCGGAAGGCATTTCAGTATTTGATTGGGCGTGGCTACCGGAAAATTGGAATGCTTCAGGGGCCGGATGCAGATTCGCGCGACGCCCAAGTAAGATTTAAAATCTACCGTGAAATGCTAGCAACTTCTGGGCTTGAATTTAATCCTGATTATTTCCGAAAATGCGATTACTTCTTCGAAGAAGACGGATATCTCAAAATGCTTGACCTCATTCACCATTCTCCAACGCTTCCGCGAGCGGTGTTTTGTTTTAATGATGATCTTGCGATTGGCGCCATGCGGGCACTCAAAGAAGAAAACATTAGTTGTCCTCAGCAAGTTGCCATCATTGGTTATGACGGCCTTGAACGCGGCAAACATGTGGACCCACCGCTCACAAGCGTGCGCCAGCCTCTTGAAGCAATGGGCCGGGAAATGGTGAAGATTTTAATTCAGAAAATTGAAGGCGGGGTCACGCGCCCCATCCAAAAGGAATTTCAGCCAGACTTAATTGTCCGCCGCTCTGCTGCCTAGTTTCTAAAATCTGCCTCTATTCGAGAACATCCTGTGCGGGGTCATACACGCAAACTTGATTTCTGCCGCCTGCTTTTGCGCGGTACAAAGCGCGGTCTGCTGCTTTGAGCAACTTGTTGTGATCCATGGCGCTTTTGCCCGTCACTGAAGCTACTCCAATGCTTCCGGTCACTTGAATGGTCTTTGAGCCATCTTTAGTTTTGTATGACAAATCTGGATTTGAATAGATTAAACTTCTAATTTTTTCTGCAAACTTGATGGCATCCTGAAGCGTCATGCTAGGAAGAATGACACAAAATTCATCGCCGCCAAAACGGCAGATTAATTCATTCTTTCGAACAGATGACCGAATTGCTGCTGCCATGGTGTGAAGCACTTTGTCTCCCTCTGCATGACCAAAATTGTCATTTACATGTTTGAAATTATCGAGGTCAATCATCACAACGGCAATTTCCTTGTGCGTGTTAAAAACCCCTTGGCGGCTAATCAGGCGACCGAACTCTGACTTGAGCTTAAGCGTAAGAAACCTTCTGTTGTAAAAACCTGTCAGCGCGTCGCGGGATGATTCTTCCTGAAGCCTGATGTTTTCAATCAAAAGTGCTGCTTGTCGGTAAATCATGGCGCCAAGATACACGAGAACCATTCCAGAAATGAGCAGCCATGGATCAAAAATCAATTGGGTGGAAAAAAGCAGGTAGCCAACCGCTGCATAAATGAGACTCAAAAAAACAACGGTGATAAGCCCCACAAGCACGGAACTGAACATCGCGGTAAGAAGCGCACCCCAAAATGACAAAAAGTAAAGGAGCCATCGGGCTGACTCAGGTGCAAAGGAAAAAAAATCGCCGCGCATAAGCATCAGAATAACATTAGCATTTACAGCAACGCCGGGCATTGATCCAAATGGGGTAAAGTGAGAATCGTGAAAGGCAGCGGCTGTGAGGCCAAGAAGAATTATTTTCCCATGAATGAGTTTGGGGTCAAAAATCCCATCGATGAGCTGCCAAAAAGAAATTCGGTTGATCTCTGAAAAATCAAGATGGTAATGAATAGGAATGGATTGCATCAGGGGAAATTCTGATGTGTTGGAATCAGGAAATGCTTTTCTAAAAATTTCGAACTCCCAAGAATTAAAATTTTTTCCCTCATAACTCCGTACCAGTCTGGAGCGCCTTAAAGCAAAATCGGGATCTCTGACTTTATCAACGCGGCCGACGCGCCACGCACTGTCCTGAATGAGGGGCAGGGGATCAACGTTCGAATCTGTGGTGTGGTAGGAAGCAATGACGACATTGCCGGATTCCTTCATCGCTAGAGCAAGTGCTGCGTCACTTTCCGGCGCATAATCATTTCCTGAAAAAACAAGATCAAAACCAACGGCTTTGGGTTGATGAGGCTTCAGTTTCTTCAGCACCTCAGCATAAATAGACCTCGGGTAAGGCCATCTGGTTTTGAGTTGCTTCAGCGTTTCATCATCCAAAGAAAGAATGGTAATTTGATCTGCCTCTTTTGGTTTTGCGCTGAGCGCATGCTCAATACGAAAATAAATATCGCGGCCGCGGGAGTCGATTAATTCAAGCAGAGGAAACAATTGAAATAAAATATAAATCACAACCGTTAAAACCAGTGCGGCCAATGCAGTAGCAAAATAAATTTTTTTCAAGTTCACTTAACCACTCCGATTCTTAACTAAAATTGTCACTGTTTTATCGTCTAAATGCTACTAGGTCTGTAGATTTCTGAATGACTCTAGGAAATAAAAGGCAGGGGGCAAAAAAAATCCCCATCAGTTCCATTCGTACGAATGGAACTGATGGGGAAAAATAATCCCGGCAGCTTCATACTCTCCCAGCCCCTTTTGAGGCAAGTACCATCTGCGGCGGAGGGCTTAACGACCGTATTCGGAATGGGAACGGGTGTGACCCCTCTCCTATTACCACCGAGAAATAAATAAGTGCGGGAGCGCGCTAGATTGCGCTCCCTTTTAAAGACGATAGCGCTTAAGGATCTTAATTTAAAATTACATCCTGCCGTCAAAAGACGGCAGTG
>JAHFHD010000072.1 GCA_023247075.1 Candidatus Omnitrophota bacterium
TGTAGTGGACATGAGAACCCAATCCAATTGGAACTCCAAGTACCCGCACCTCAAATTGCCCGCCAACTGTGTCCTTGCGAAACATGGCACTTTTAATTTCAGCAATCATCTCACCTTCCACTTTACGCGACACACACCGGACTGACGAAGCATTTACTTTTTTCTCAATCAAACCAAAAGCTGCTTCTTTTTGAAGTTTTGCTTTTCCAATTTGGACAACATGCGACACTGTTTTAATGCCAAACTGACTCAGGAATAGTTTGCAAAGTGCGCCAGCTGCAACGCGCATCGCAGTCTCCCGCGCACTAGCTCGCTCCAGAATTTCCCGAATGCCCTGATGATATTTTAAAGCTCCAGCGAGGTCAGCGTGACCTGGTCGCGGCCGGTAAAGCTGCGGCATTTGGTCAATTTTTACATCTTTATTCTCAAGAAGAAATCCAATGGGCGCACCTGTCGTAATTCCCTTGTAAACGCCGCCCGTAATTTGAACTCGGTCTTTTTCGATTTTCTGACGGCCGCCGCGTCCAAATCCTTGCTGCCTGAGCTCAAGGTCATGGTTAATCGAGTCCATGTTGACTTGAAGACCACTTGGCATCCCCTCAAGCATTGCGCTGAGGTATTTACCATGAGATTCACCACATGTGATTAACTCAAGCATATTCAAAACTCCTCGTTTCTCTTCCGCGCTGTCATTCCCGCGACACGTCTTACGAGTGCGCAAAAGCGCGAAGCGGGAATCCAGAATCTGGATCCCCGACACTTTTGGAGAAGAACGTCGAGTTCTTCCCGAAAAGTGCTCCGCACATAGGTGCGAGCGTAAAAGCGCTCGGGAATGACAACTGATTTTAAATACAATTTAATCATCTTGACTGTATTGTAAAGCTCTTTTTCCTCAAAAAATAAAACCGGGAAGCCACCACTTAATAATTTCACTCCCCCAAAAAAATACAATCCAGCCAGCTAGTGACAAGAAAGGGCCGTACGGAATGACGTCAGAACGTCTGAGCCATTTTACCCAAAGCGCAAGTGGAAGCGCAAGAACCGGTGCAGCAAAATAAACTAAAAGTACATGCTTCCAACCAAGAAAGGCCCCAAGCATCGCAACCAACTTCACATCCCCAAAACCCATTGCCTCTTTTTTAAAAGCAAGGGTACCAAGCACACCGGTCAAATAAATCATCCCGCCGCCAAATAAGGCGCCATACGCGGATGTCAAAAGCGACTCCTGCCACCCGCTCATTCCATGTAGTGAAGGAAAAAAAGCACTCCACGCAAGCCCCATCACAATACCACCTAAACTAATTTCGTCCGGAATGATTTGAAATTCAAGATCAACTGCAGTTGCAATTAGGAGAAGAGAAAAAAATAAAACGGACACGATTGCCTGAGCCGACCATGAATAAGAAAACCATGCCCATAAAAAAACGGTAGCCGTCAAAAGCTCGACAACAAAATATCTGGGTGAAATCGACACAGAACATTGGCGGCAGCGACCCCATAAAACTAAAAAACTGATGATTGGAATATTGTCATAAAATTGAATTGGTTTGCTACAACCCGGACAATGAGAGGGCGGCCAGGCAAGTGACTCCTCCCTTGGCAGGCGGTGAATGCAAACATTAAAAAAGCTGCCGAAGATGGCGCCAAATACAAACGCAAAAATACTATGAATTGCGAAGAGCATGGGTAAGTGAGCGCCTCATAACACTAATTGGAGCGCGTTTTCCAGTCCAAATCTGAAACGCTTGCGCACCTTGGTAAAGAAGCATTGATTCGCCATTTAAGATTTTGTGTCCACGCCGCCGCGCAGCCAAAAGCAATTTTGTTTCCCGAGGCCGATAAATCAAATCATAAACCAGAATTTTCTTTTTGTCTGGGAGCCAATTTTCGGGAATGGGACTTGGTTCAGTTGGACTAAGTCCCACTTTGGTCGTATTCACAATCAAATCAGTGCGAGCAAGAACATCCTTCAAGCGACTGTCTCTTAAATCCAAAGGCTCTAGTCTTACCTGTTTAAATTTCCGTTTCATTTCACGGACGAGCATGCTCACTCTCGAAAATGTTCGATTGGCTACCACCACCCCTTTAGCTCCATGCTTGGCAAGCGCAAAAAGCACAGTCCGTGAAGCGCCTCCGGCACCCAGCACAACACAAGTTTTCCCACGAACTAAAAAGTGCGCTTCTTTTAATCCAGACATAAATCCGAACAAATCGGTATTGAAACCCACCCATTTCTTCCCAATTTTTTTTACTGTGTTGACAGCGCCAATCGCTTTTGCTTCTTCGCTCACATGATTTAAGTACGGCAGAATTTCTTCCTTAAATGGAAGCGTTAAGTTGAAACCGTCAAGTGCTAATGATTTGAGATGTTTTGCGAGAAAACGAAAACGCGCTGGCTCACATTCAAACGCAAAATAGATTGCCTTAAGCCGGAAATAATCAAGCGCAGCATTTTGCATCTGGGGCGAAGCGGTATGTTTAAGGGGAAAGCCAAAAATCCCGTAAATTTTTAACTCAGAATCGCCATGCGCTCGCATAAATATCAATCGTATTGTTGTAAGGTTTTACTTAGCCCATAAAACTCAAATGCTTGTCATCCTGAAGCCAGTGGCTCAAGTGAAGGCTGAAGGATCTGGTGTTTGCTAGATTCTTCGCGGAATTTATTCTGAGCGCTAGATCCTTCACTTCGTTCAGGATGACACGCGAAGGAACTTAGGATGACAATCAAAATAAGATACGCAGAACTCAAATTAGATGAGTGATTTGGATTTATTTGTTTTGTAAGAAGAAGCTTTGTTAAGCGCAAAAAGAAAAGCTTTGACGCTTGCTTCAATCACGTCAGTGCTCGTTCCCCGCCCACTTACTTCCCGGTCGCCAATTACAAGCTTTAAATTTACTTCTCCCAAAGCATCCTTGCCGCTTGAGACAGACTGAATCCCGTAATGCGCTAAGCGGACTTTTATGCCAGTCATTTTTTCAATTGCCCGGTAACAGGCGTCCACAGGTCCATCACCTTTAGAGCTTCCCTTAAGAATTTTACCTTCGTGCTGAAGTCTCAAAATAGCAGAAGGAGCCGTACCAGTCTCACTTGTGATTTTTAAATACTTAAGCTGCCAGGTTTCAGAGACTTTTCGCATTTCATCTTCGACAATCGCTTCAAGGTCTGCGTCAAAAACATATTTTTTCTGGTCAGCAAGCTGCTTAAACCGCTCAAAAGCCTGGTCCAATTTTGTGGGTTTCAAGCGAATCCCAAGTTTCCAAAGCCGCTCGCGAAACGCATGACGCCCGGAGTGTTTTCCCATTACCATTTCACTTCCAGACAAACCAATTCTCTTGGGGTCAATGATTTCATAGGTCTGACGTTTCTTCAAAATACCGTGCTGATGGATTCCAGATTCATGAGCGAACGCATTGCGCCCGACAATGGCCTTATTTGGCTGTACAACAAGCCCTGTTAGATGCGACACAAGACGGGAAGATTTAATAATCTCCTCAGTCTGAATTCGGGTACTCACACCAAACAAATCACAGCGCGTGTCAAGCGCCATCACAATTTCCTCCAGTGACGCATTTCCCGCGCGTTCACCGATTCCATTGATTGTACATTCCACTTGATTGGCACCCTGTTTCACAGCTGCGATGGAATTTGCGACGGCAAGACCCAAATCATTGTGACAATGAACGGAAAGATTGACTGATTTGCCAAGCTCCGGGCTTTCCTTAATCAAGAATGCAATTAAGTCCCCGAACTCTTCAGGCAGTGCATAGCCCACCGTGTCAGGAATGTTTACCGTTGTAGCACCTGCATCAATTCCGGCTCGAACTGCCTCAGCTAAAAAATCCCGCTCTGTTCTTGCGGCATCTTCCGGAGAAAATTCAATGTCATTAAAAAATCGTTTGCCATATTTAATGTTCTCGACCGCAAGCTTTAAGATTTCTTTTTTCCCTTTTTTCAACTTAAAATCCCGGTGGAGTTTTGAAGTAGCTAAAAACACATGAAGGCGCTTGCGCTTTGCGAATTGAAGCGCCTCACGCGCAGCATCGATGTCTTTTGGAAGCATTCGAGACAAAGCGCAGATGGTTGACTTTGTTACTGCCTTTGAAATTTTCTGAATCGCCTCTATTTCACCTGAAGAAGCAGCGGGAAATCCTGCTTCAATAATGTCGACGCCAAGCCGCTCAAGCTGCCTTGCAATTTCCACCTTCTCATCTGGAGCAAGCGAAGCCCCTGGACACTGCTCGCCATCGCGAAGTGTCGTATCAAAAATAAAAATCCTTCGTTTTTTGTTTTTCATCGTTTAAGAAATTAAAAAGGTTGGTGAAAAAAGAATCTTACCGGCGGCTGGCTACTGGTGTTCGCTTCTTCGTTGGGACACCAATCCACGACATCATTTTCCTGAGTTTCTCTCCCACTTTTTCAATTGGGTGCCGGTCACATTCTTTACGCATCCGGTCATAATTTTTCCGACCGGTTTTGTTTTCTAAAATCCACTCCCGCGCAAATTTTCCGGATTGAATCTCAGAAAGTATTTTTTTCATCTCTTGACGAGTTTGGTTGGTTACAATTCGTTTTCCACGGCTGTAATCGCCATATTCGGCCGTGTCAGAAACTCGCCGATGCATCCCGCTGATTCCGGATGCAAAAACAGCGTCTGTAATCAGTTTCACTTCATGGAGACATTCAAAGTATGCGAGTTCGGGCTTGTAACCTGCCTCAACCAACGTGTCAAAACCAGCGCGAATCAATTCACTCAAGCCGCCGCAGAGCACCACCTGCTCACCAAATAAATCAGTTTCTGTTTCCTCTTTAAAGCTTGTTTCAATCACTCCCGCACGCGTGCCGCCAATTGCCTTTGCGTGAGCAAGCGCAAGTTTCTTAGCAAGTCCTGAAGCATTTTGGTGAATGGCAATCAAACAAGGCACGCCTCCACCTTCCAAAAATTGACTGCGTACAAGCGCTCCAGGTCCCTTAGGAGCAACCATAAACACGTCCACATTTTTAGGTGGTCGGATGTAATCAAAATGAATGTTGAATCCATGAGAAAAAAGAAGTGACTTGCCTGCGCACAAAGAAGGCTCAACAGATTCCTTGTAAAGGTCAGCTTGTAAATGGTCTTGGGTCAAAATCTGAATAATGTCTGCTTCACGAGTTGCCTCTTCAGCGCTCACTGGATTAAATCCATCTTCAACTGCTAAATCATAATTTTTTCCACCCGGTCTCTGGCTCACAATCACCTGAATACCCGAATCGCGCAAATTAAGCGCTTGTCCACGGCCTTGAATCCCGTAGCCAATAATGGCAACCTTTTTTCCCTTCAACACTCCCAAGTCAGCATCTCGATCGTAATATATTTTGGCCATGTTATGTCCTCGCTATTTGAAATTAAGCTGTTAAGACGATTTTTTTCGCAGTTCCTTTTTTTTCTTTGTCTTTTGACTTTGATTCAAGACCGCGCGCAAGCGCAATGACTCCGGTTCGCGCAACCTCCTTGATTCCAAAGGGACGCAAAAGTTCGAGCATTGCATCAATCTTGCTCTGATTTCCGGTTACTTCAATGGTAAGTGACTTGGGCGTTACATCCACCACTTTTGCGCGGAAGGTATTGACAATCTGCATCAAATCCGCCCGATTTGCCGCAGTCGCCTGAATTTTAATTAAAATAAGTTCGCGTTCAATCATCTCTGCTTGAGTCAAGTCCGTCACCTGAATAACATCTACAAGTTTGTTCAGCTGTTTCATGATTTGATCAATCACACGATTGTCCCCATGAGACACAATGGTCATCCGGGAAACGGTAGAATCTTCCGTTTCACCAACCGCAAGACTGTCAATATTAAATCCCCGGGCTGAAAATAAACCTGAGATTCGCGCAAGCACACCTGATTGATTTTCTACCAGTACCGAAATCGTATGTTTCATTTTTTCTCCTTTGTTGCTCGTTTGTGTCTTGGCAATTGAATTAATAACTTGAGTTCTGCGCTTTTTTCCCTCGCCCCTTTTTTTTAGGGGGAGAGGGGAATTGATTTAAAAAATTTGCAGAACTCAAGTTAATTATTAATGAGTTTTGCGGACTACGCCATGTCCATCACTTGATCAAGCGCATGACCAGAAGGAACCATTGGGTAAACATTGTCCTCTTTTGCAACCACACAATGAACCAGAACAGGACCTTCGTGTGCAAGCGCTTTCTTAATCGCAGGAATGACTTCTTCTTTTTTGTTGACCTCAATCCCAAGCACGCCGCAACCCTCTGCAACCTTAATAAAATTTGGATTTGACGGACCAAGTTGAGAGGCTGAGTACCGGCGATGATAAAAAAGCTCTTGCCACTGACGCACCATTCCGTGATGCGCATTGTCCATAATAAAAATCTTAACCGGTATGCGGTAATGAGCAGCGGTAACAAGTTCACACATAGTCATTTGAAACGAGCCATCGCCATCAATGCAAATCACCTGCTCTTTGGGTCGTCCAAGCTGCGCACCAATAGCAGCAGGAAAACCATAACCCATGGTTCCAAGTCCGCCTGAGGTAATCATGCTGCGCGGCGCTGAAAATTGATACCACTGAGCTGTCCACATTTGATGCTGCCCGACGCCTGTGGTTACCACCGCTTTGTGTTTGGTCAATTCTCCAATTTTATCAATCACATATTGCTGCTTAATGTGAGGCCCAGAATCATCATACTTAAGTGGATGCTTGGCTTTCCATTCGTCAATTTGCTTGAGCCAATCCTTAATCTGCACGCGTTTGTCCTTCACATGTTTGATCAACTCCCTCACTGCCGGCTTAATGTCTCCCACAATTGGAATGTGAACTAAAATGGTTTTAGAAATTGAAGCAGGGTCAATATCAATGTGAATGATTTTGGCATGAGGCGCAAATTTCTGAATATTCCCCGTAACGCGGTCGTCAAAACGAGCGCCCACTGCAATCAATAAGTCTGAACCTTGAACAGAATAATTAGCATAATGCGTTCCATGCATTCCCAACATTCGAAGCGAGGAGGGATGGTCTTCTGGAAAAATGCCGAGTCCAAGAACCGTTGTCGTAATCGGAATTCCAGTTTTGTTCACAAGCTCCATAATTTCTTTTTGTGCGCCGGAACCAACTGCGCCACCGCCCACATAAAGACAAGGGCGCTTGCTTTCCATGATTGCGGCCGCCGCTTTCTGAATCTGTTTTGAATCAGCCAAAGGAGTGGGGGCATACCCGCGAATCTTGACTTCACTTGGATATTCAAATTCAGTTTTTGCGCGACTCACGTCTACTGGAAAATCAATCACAACCGGGCCAGGTCGACCCGTTCGTGCAATGTAAAATGCTTCGCGCACAATGCGCGCTAAATCTTTCACATCTCTCACTAAGAAATTATGTTTTGTCACCGGCCTCGTAATACCAATTACATCCGCTTCCTGAAATGCATCACTTCCAATCACATGAGTTGCTACTTGACCCGTAATGCAAACAAGCGGAACCGAATCCATAAAAGCTGTGGCAAGCCCCGTCACGGTGTTGGTTGCTCCGGGACCAGAAGTCACCAGACACACGCCCACACGGCCAGTCGCGCGCGCATACCCATCCGCCATGTGAGAAGCACCCTGCTCATGCCGCACCAAAATAAATTTTAGACCCGAATCATAAAGCGCGTCGAATGTTGGCAGAATGGCTCCGCCAGGAAGACCAAAAATACAATCCACCTCTTCACGCTTGAGACATTCAATCAAAATTTGTGCGCCTGTAAGTTCTGCCATAATGGTTACCTATTTTGAAAAAGCTGATTGACTGAATTGTAAATTTTTTCCTTAATGCCAACTGACTTTTCTTCTTTTTTTGGTTGAGCTTGCAAGCGAATTTTCTGAAACCAATCCAGAATTTGAGGACTGAGAGCGGCCGCTGAAAGCTTTTGCCCAGATTCCGCTTGAACAATTTCTACTGAATAGCCTCTTGAACGCATTACCTCTAACTCCTTCGCTCCATCTTGGTCACCAATTGAATCCTTAAGGATTAGTACAGGCAATTGATTCACGCTCCGGAAAGCATACCCAAAAAGTTTCACAAATCTGCCTTGAAAAGCATCTCCAATAGAAGCAACTGCGCTAAATTCACTGGGGTAGCGAAGACCGAGGTAAAGAGCGTAATGACCACCGTAACCAGACCCGGTCAATAAAATCTGATTTGAATCAATCGCGTACTGCGCTGTCACTTCTTTTTTTCTGTCTAAAATCCATTTGTCCGTCTCATCCGGAAGACTTCTTGGAACAGGGCTGTTTGGAGACAGTACAATAAATCCCCTTTTTTTTGCCTCACCAATCCATTCTTGAATTGATTCCTCGGCAAGCTTTCCTTCATCTGGAAGCACAATAACAAGCGGCCAGCTTCGGTCAGGTTGGTAATCTTCGGGAACATAAAGAACATAGCCATACTGACCAATTGGAACATTTTGAAATCCTGTTTTCGCCTCTCCTAAAAAAGTAGCTCGGCTGTCCGGCGACAAAGAAAAGAAAATGGCTGCACCAAGCAAAAACACTGCCGAAAAACGAAAAAAATACCTGCTTTCTTTTTTCTGTAAGGAAATATTCACTTGATTCGTTATGTGCGTGAAAATCTATGGCTAAAAAATTCGTAAATACTTATGAAACAAGGAGTTAATTTTATCACAGATTCGCTTCCTGTCAATTCAAGCGAAGAGTTCATTTTTTGGAGGTAAATTGAACTGGTGGGATGAAAAAATTTAATAATCAACTAAGTTTCCGTACAGAAGCTTGGAAATATCCTCAGGTTTTCGGTCAACCAGTGAAGCGGTAAAAAAATTTTCTCGTCGCTCGCCAAATGCATACACGAGGCAGAACGGAGCATACAAATCTTCCTCAAAATCAGCGCCGCGCTTCATGTCTTCAGAATAATGCACATTTTGAAACCACGACGGCGATTGATCTAGGATGGCGGCATTGTGGTAAAAATAAATTCCGGCATACTTAATTTTCTGGCCACTCCGTTCAAGTTTGCTGCTCATGCTGCCATTTGCACGAGTCAAATCATGGACGCGGCGAAAAGCCGTAAGCGGTTTAAACTCAAGTTTTACTAAATCCTCATCTCCTGACAAAATTTGGTAACGCACAATCACCGTTTGTTCCTTCTTCAGAAAAATAATATTCTTTTCAAGAATTAAATCTTCGATGTGGTAAATCCAGGTAGGAAACGGCTCTAAAGAAACCTGGTAAATAAATTGGTAGCCTGCTGGAAAAATCCCGCTTGAATGAATGCGCGTTGACAAGGGGTACGGTCGGTCATCGATGTAAAGCAGCTCGTCCACATTGCTTAACATTACAAAATCGCCAAGCGGTTTTTTGAGCCGCGTCACCAAAAGTCCGTGCTCCCTCTTGGTGTGAGCACACAAAATTGTGGACGAACAAGTTCCGCCTAATTTATTTCTCACAACCCATTCCTGGGAAAGTGCGGAGTTAAAATCGTGACAATTATTTGCGCTAAATGACAGAGCTCGCATCGTTGCCTCGTCAATTGTAACTGTTTAGCCCATTGAAGTTCATAACAGGCTTGTCATCCTGAACGCAGTGAAGGATCTAGATTTGCCAGATTCTTCAGTTCGCCCCGCAGAATAAATTTACGGGGCTCCTTCAGAATGACATAGTTTGTGAAGCGCTTCAAAACGCTAAACAAACACCGTCAATTTGGTTTGATATACCTTCTGACATTTAATTTCACAGGCGCTAATACGCCTGTGCTCATCGTAAGCGAGTTAATCGCTTATGATGAATTGGTAGAAGGTATTGTACCGTGCTCAACTCCCCATGAATTCTTGAAATGAAACTCGGTACTAAAGCATACTTGGCATTTAAGTGCAGTTTCAAATACTACAAAAAAATAGTAAGTCGATTGAAATCGTGACTTAAATTAAAGTTTGAAAAAGAAATAGAAAGCCGTAGCGCAAGCGACCTTACAGAATTTTCACCTTAAATCGAGGATGACTAAACTAACGGGGAACTTTGAGGGACTCAACTCGCTGGACAAATTGCTTTGCGCGTTCCGTGATTTCATTCCACTGATGCGCCCGAATAACGCCTGTGTCAATTAACCCACGTCCAATAACGCAAGCGCTTACACCCACCTTCAAGTAATCCATGAAATTTTCAAGCGTGACACCACCTGACGGAGCCAGTTTTAAAAATGGAAAGGAACGCTTGAGACATTTGAGGTAAGGCGCCTGCCCCAAAAAATGTGCAGGGAAAATTTTAATCAGGTCGACACCAAAATTATATGCCTCAATTGCTTCACTTACCGTCGATGCTCCCTGAAGGACAAGTACGCCATTATTTTTACAAACGGTTAAAATATTTTTGTCCAAATAAAGCGTGCTGACAAATCGCGCTCCAGAATTAATGGCACGGTACGCCTGCTCACCATCGGTCGCTGAACCAAACCCGACCAGAATATCTTTTTCTTTCGAAAGCAATTCGATTAATTTTGAATACTGCGCTACATTAGGCGTAATCTCAATAATTTTAATGCCGCCGCTTGCGAGCGCTTTCGCAACCGCATCAGCGTCTCCGTGGTCACTTGCCCGAACCACTGCAATTATTTTTTGATCTTCAATCAACTTTGAAAGTTCTTCCATAACCTCATTTCTCTTAAACTTCTCAATTTAATCTTTTAAATACAAACTCGGAAGTCTCATGTCCAAGTGAAGTTTAGTTTTGTCAGTCTAAAATGTCAAACGTGAAAATGAGTTAAACTATTAAATCTTAAGCTGGGACTCGCTTTCAAGACCACATTCCTTCTCCACCTTCTTGATTTCATCCCGGTATTTGGCCGCCTTTTCAAAATCAAGAGCACTTGAAGCACGCATCATCTGGTCGTAAAGACGGGCAACATATGATTTCGCCTCATGCTCACCCTTATTTTCTCCGACCACTTCGCGCGTGAGCTCCTCCGCCTTTTGCCACCGTTTAATTCCTTCTTTAATTTCTTTTTGAATAGAAGTGGGTTCAATTTTATTTTTTAGATTAAATTCACCCTGCAGCTCGCGCCTCCTGCGTGTTTCATTAATTGCTTTCTCCATCGAGTGAGTCATTCGGTCAGCATACATAATTACAAAACCGTTTACGTGACGAGCCGCACGCCCCGAAATTTGAATGAGCGAAACATCACTCCTTAAAAAACCTTCTTTGTCAGCATCCAAAATCGCAACAAGCGACACCTCAGGCAAGTCAAGGCCCTCTCTCAGAAGATTAATCCCCACGACACAATCATATTTGGTTGATCTCAAATCATTCAATATTTCAACCCGCTCAAACGCATCCAGCTCAGAATGTAAATAATGGGCGCGAATTCCAGCCTCTTTTAAATACCGACTCAAGTCCTCAGCCATTCTCTTGGTCAGCGTGGTTACAAGCGACCGCTCTTTCTTAACCGTTCGCTTTTTGATTTCTTCAATCAAGTTGTCAATCTGTCCATCGGTCTTGCGGACTTCAATCACTGGGTCCATAAGGCCGGTGGGGCGAATCAATTGTTCTGCAGTGTGACACGTGCGTTGCATTTCGTAAGGACCCGGCGTTGCTGAAACATAAATCACCTGCCCCAATAGGCGCTCAAACTCTGCAAAATTAAGAGGGCGGTTGTCGAGCGCTGAAGGCAGCCGAAAACCGTGGTCCACAAGCACTCGCTTGCGGGATTGATCCCCCTGGTACATCCCCCTGATTTGCGGAACACTCTGATGCGACTCATCAATCAAAGTTAAAAAACCACTTGGAAAATAATCAATGAGTGTAAATGGCCGGGAGCCGGCAGGCCGCGCAGAAATATGGCGAGAATAATTTTCAATTCCGGAACAATGACCAACTTCTTCGAGCATTTCAAGGTCATAGCGA
>JAHFHD010000073.1 GCA_023247075.1 Candidatus Omnitrophota bacterium
AGCTTCAGGGTATTTGCCTGACCAAGCTAAGGTGTAGGCAAGACCAATTAATGCGTCGATGTGTTTGGGATTTAGTTCAAGTACTTTCTTAAAGTCTTCTGCTGCTGCTTCATATTTCTTTTGTCTTGAGCGGGTGGTTGCAAGAAGCAGAAGTGCTTGTTCGTTCTTTGGGTCTTGCGTTAACATTTGGTCGTAAATCGCTTCAGCTGCTTCTTCATTACCTGCTTGGATGAGCTGTTCTGCTTGTTTGAATAGTATTTGAAACTCACGAGCTTGAATGGTTTCAAGACCTTGAGCAGCCTCTACATTCTTGGGGTCAAGTTTAAGAGCAAGTTCAAAAGCTTCTTTCGCTCCTTGTGTGTTTTCACTCAAAAGACGGGCACGGCCAAGACCAATCAGAATATCTGGTTCATTTGGGAATTCATCGTGGAGGGATTTAAAGATGCTTTCAGCTCCTCCAGTGTCTCCCTGCCAAAGAGAGGTGTAAGCAAGCCCCTTCTTAGCATCCATACGTTTGGGGTCAAGAGCGACTGCTTGTTCAAAGACATCATGAGCTTCAGGGTATTTGCCTGACCAAGCTAAGGTGTAGGCAAGACCAATTAATGCGTCGATGTGTTTGGGATTTAGTTCAAGTACTTTCTTAAAGTCTTCTGCTGCTGCTTCATATTTCTTCTGTCTTGAGCGGGTGGTTGCACGCCCAAAAAGGGATTCTATTTGTTTTGGGCTTTGCTTTAGAATTTGGTCGTATAGTTCTTCAGCGCCTGCGTTGTTTCCATCTTTTTCAAGGGACTCAGCTTGTTGTAATCGATCTTTTGTTTTGTCCGCCCAAAGAAGCTGGGAATAGGAAAAACTTGTGGAGCATAAAATGAGGAGCAGGAAGCAAAGGCTTTTTGTTTTCAAGAATTCCTAGGCTATGGTTGCTGTATTGTATGTTAAAATGTATTTAACTTTAACAATTAAGTATCGATAAAGTAAGGCAAAGACTTTATGAGACCTACGCTCTTAAATCGCCTCAGTTTACTCCTAGTGCTTTCTTCCGTTTTATTTATTGCTGTATTTGTCGGGATCCAGGTGATCCATCAGCAAGATGTTCTTGAGCGTCTTAATCGCCAAAAGGCAAATTTTGGCGCTTTTATGACGAAAAATGCCCTCGACGCTTCTGCCTCATTCGATCAAGGTGGCAATTCTTCTCAAATCAAACAAGCACTATGGTCAGCTATTACTCCTCTTAAAGAAGCTGGCGTTGTTGACCAGGTCACAATTTTCTCAAAAGCCGGAGAAATCGTAGACTCATCTGACCAAATTGATTCAGAAACAGAATTGTACTATTTTAAAAGGTTGTATGATTTGCTCTTTGTCAAGCAAAGTGGAAAATCATTCTTTTCGATGACTGATGCCAAACGACGGGAAATTCATACTCTCATTAGCATTTCCGAAGAAAATCCATTTCTCGTCAAGCTCCGGTACCCGTTGGGTACGATTGGGGAAGCTATTTCTCAGATTCAAATACCCATTTTCGCCACCACTGTTTCTGTTATTTTGATTAACCTCATTTTTGCGTTCCTCCTCACGAGACGACTCATTCATCCGGTCAGCACCCTCAATAAGGCAGCAAGAGAATTAGCATCTGGAAATTTTAATACGAGGGTTAACATTCAAACGAGCGATGAGCTGGAGGAGCTGGGCTGTACCTTTAATTTTATGGCACTTGAACTCAGGAAATTGCAGCTTCAAGCTGAAAATGTCAACCCGCTCACCAAACTCCCAGGCAACATTCTCATTCAGGAAGAAGTGGAAAAACGCATTAAAAAAGAAGAAAAATTCGTGGTGATGTACGCCGACCTAAACAATTTCAAGACGTTCAATGACAAATTTGGCCTTCATCATGGAGATCTAGTCATTAATTTGACTGCAGAAATCCTCAAAGAAGCAATCCGAACAAAAGGAACACCCGAAGATTTCGTTGGGCATGAGGGAGGAGATGATTTTGTTATTGTTACCACGCCCGAGAACGCCGATGCCGTTGCGCAATCCATCATTCAGCAATTTAATGAAAAAATAAAATCGTTTTTCTCAAAAGGCGACCTTGAGCGCAGTTTTTACACTGCATTTGGCAGAGACGGCCTGTCGCATCAATTCCCCATCATGGGAATTGCTCTGGCTGGAGTGACTAATGAAAATCGGTACCTTGAAAATTATGCGAAAGTGACCCAAATCTGTGCGGAAGTTAAAAAGGGTGCAAAAGCCAAGCTTGTCAGTACCTGGCTTCTTGACCACCGCTTTAAATAAAAATGAGCGGTCAGCAAATTTTTAACTCCGCCCTCTTATTTATTTCTGGTCTGTCTGAGATGTTTCGAGCAAAGATCCTTGCGATGAAAGCGGGCAAAAGAATTTTGCTCCATTTAGACGCTTACCAGTAATCGGGCAATACTTCATGCCGCCCATAAAACAACCAACAGCCATAAGTGAACCGAGGATGCTTAAAATCATCATGCCTGCACCCACAACCTGCCCCAATTGCTTAATTCTCTTTTTTGAATTGACGCTTGCATCCGCATAAATTTTGTAGCCAAATCCAAGAGTCAAAAGAAATAACGCGAGTTTCATATTACCCTCCTTGTTTTATTTGACACACAGTTAACTAAAAAGTGTTAAATTTTCACGGTATGAAACAAGCCGCTCTTCAAATTCTTTTTTTCGAGCCTGCTCCTGCTCCACAACTTCTACTGGTGCTTTTGAGACAAAGCCTGAATTTTGAAGCCGCGCGTCAATTTCACGCACGAGCCCTTCAAGTTCAGTGATTTTCTCACGCGTGCGTTCTCTTTCCTGATTTAAACTCTCTTTTGAAAGTCCGCCCACAAACACTTGAAGGTCTTCATAAACGCGCCCTACCATTCCAGATTCCCTTTTTAAATTTTCTCCGACGGCCAGTTCACTGACGTGGGCGAAGGCAGCAATTTCATTTCTAAAATTTAAAATCGCCTGGGTCAGCTCATTTGATTTCGTAATAATCATTACTTTTTGGATGAGTTCAAGCGGCTTCAAACCAAGTCGCGACCTTAAATCCCGAATCCCAATCACAACATTTTGAAATCGTTCTACCATAAGTGTTTCTTTTTCGAACCGACGAAGTGAGTTTGAAATCGGCCATGAAGCCAGCATGATGCTTTTGGGTTTAAACAACTCGCTACGGATATTTGCTTTGAGCGTCTGCCAAACTTCCTCTGTAACAAATGGCATCAATGGATGCAGTAGCCGAATGGATTCTTCAAGCACATGCACCAGCACAGATTCAACTGCGCGCCTAGCGCTGTCTTCTTTTGGCCGACTGAGCACCGGCTTGACAAGTTCTAAATACCAATCACAAAAAGAATGCCAAAAAAAGTGGTAAATGGTACTTGCTGCATCAAAAAATCGGAATTGATTCAAATTCTCAGTCATCTTCTGTGCTGTACGGTCAAGCTCAGTTAATATCCACTTGTCAATGTCAGAAAGAAATTTGGGATTTGAAGCAGGAGACAGGATGAATTCGTCATGCTCAAGGCTGCGGAACACAAATCTTGTGGCATTCCAAATTTTATTGGTGAAGTTTCGGCCCATTTCCAATTTTTCCCGGGACAGGTAAACATCGGTTGCGGCAAGCATGACCATAGAAAAGCGGAGCGCATCTGCACCCATTTCATCAATAACTTCTATTGGGTCAATGACATTGCCAAGTGACTTTGACATTTTTTGCCCACCTTCCACGCGAACCGTCCCGTGGATAAACACAGTGTGAAACGGAACATGGTCTAAAAATTGGAGTCCAGCCATAATCATACGGGCCACCCAGAAAAAGATGATTTCTTGCGCCGTGACTAAAGCCGAAGTTGGGTAAAAATAATTTAGGTCGCTCGTTTTCTCTGGCCATCCCAAAGTGGAAAATGGCCATAACCACGAAGAAAACCATGTGTCTAACACGTCTGGGTCCTGCCTTAATTCTTTTCCACCACACGCTGGGCAGTGAACTGGGTCCTGCCGTGTGACCATAACACTTTCATCTCCGCAAGATTTGCAATACCAAACAGGTATTTGATGTCCCCACCAGATTTGCCTCGAGATGCACCAATCCCTGATATTTTCTAGCCAGCTCACATAAACTTTAGTCCATCGCTCAGGCAGAAATTTGATTTGTCCTGAAGCTTGAGCTTGAAGCGCTCTCTGTGCAAGCGGCTTCATCCTCACAAACCATTGTTTGGAAAGATAAGGTTCGACAACCGTGTCGCACCGGTAACAATGACCAACTGAGTGACCATGATCCACCCGCTTCACAAATAACTCTGTCTTCTCCAAATCATGAACAATCCGCTTCCTTGCCTCAAATCGGTCAAGCCCTTCATAAGGCCCGCCCTCTTTACTGATGGTTCCATCTGGATTCATGATTTTGATTCGCTCAAGCGAATGACGTTTCCCCATTTCAAAATCATTCGGGTCATGAGCAGGAGTGATTTTGACAATTCCGGTTCCAAAATCAGGATCAACTGAGTCATCCAGAATAATGGGAATACTCCGGTTAATGAGCGGCAGAATCACTTTTTTTCCATGAAAAGATTTGTAACGTTCGTCCTTTGGATGAATGGCAACTGCGGTGTCGCCCAGCATGGTTTCAGGCCGCGTGGTTGCAACCGTCAGATGTTCGGATGAATGTTCCAGCGGATATTTGATGTAGTAAAGAGCGCCTTTTAAATCCCGGTGCACCGCTTCTTCGTCGGAAAGCGCGGTTTGGCATCTTGGGCACCAATTAATAATGTAGTCACCTCGGTAAATCAAACCTTGCTCATAAAGCCGGACAAAAGTTTCCCGGACTGATTTGGAAAGCCCTGAATCCATTGTAAAGCGCTCTCTTGACCAGTCACAAGATGCACCAAGCCGCCTGAGCTGCTTAACAATGGTAGAGCCATGTTCGTCTTTCCATTTCCAAACTTCTTCTACAAATTTTTCCCGTCCGAGCGTATGTCTTGTTTTCTTTTCTTTCACCAATCTTTTTTCGACTACGTTTTGCGTGGCAATCCCCGCATGGTCAACACCAGGGACCCAAAGCGTGGGGATCCCCTTCATCCGGTTTGAGCGGATTAAAATATCCTGAATGGTATTGTTTAGGGCATGTCCCATATGAAGAACACCGGTAACATTTGGCGGAGGGATGACAATGACGAATGGCTTTTTATTTGGGTCGACTACTGGTGTAAAATAGCCGGATGTTTCCCAAATGTGGTACCACTTCTCTTCGATTTCTTTGGCGCTGTATTTGGGGGCTAATTCTCGGAAGGTAGTCACTTCAAATGTTTGAGTAGACGATATTCCACTGCTTCGACAAGCGCCTGCCAAGACGCTTCAATGATATTTTCTGAAACACCGACGGTACTCCAAGTTTCCGAATCATCCTGAAACTGAATGAACACACGCACTTTGGCCGCCGTGCCGGCCTCTGAATTCACCACACGCACTTTGTAATCAGTAAGATGAATTTTTTTGAGCACCGGGTAAAAAGAAACAAGCGCTTTTCTGAGCGCTTGGTCAAGAGCGTTCACCGGACCATCGCCATTTGCGGTTGTATGCTCTACTTTTTTTCCGACCTTTACTTTCACCGTCGCTTCAGAAACAGGCTTTGCGTCCCCAATCTTGTGATTGAGTACACGCACTTCAAGAATCTCAAAAAATTTCCTGTACCTCCCAAGTTCTTTACGCATCAACAATTCAAAGCTCGCTTCAGCAGCTTCAAATTGATAGCCCTGATTTTCCAAACTTGCCACCCGTTCCAAAATGGCTTTGGTTGCGGGAGTGTTTTTATCGAGCTCAAAGCGAAGTTCCTCAGCTTTAAGTAACACGTTGGATTTACCGCTTAATTCAGAAATTAAATATCTGCGCCGATTTCCGACTGTGGCCGGATTCATGTGTTCATAGGTTTTTGCGTGTTTCATCATTGCATTCACATGAACGCCGCCCTTGTGAGCAAAAGCGGAGCGGCCTGTGAATGGTTGATTATTTTCAATTGGCATATTGGCCACTTCGGCAACATAATGAGAAACTTCCGTCAGGGTTTTGAGTTGCCGCTCGGAAATCACACGGAGCTTCATTTTGGTCTGAAGCACTGGAATAATGCTAATTAAATTTGCATTTCCACAGCGCTCTCCATACCCATTGATTGTCCCCTGAACTTGGACGACGCCATGTTCAACAGCTGTGATTGAATTGGCCACACCAAGGCCGCCATCATTATGACAATGAATGCCAAGCGGAACACGCACCGATTTCCGGGCCCTCTTCACTCCGATTGCAATTTGATGCGGAAGAGAACCGCCATTGGTGTCACACAAACAAATTAAATCAGCGCCAGCGCGCGCCGCTTCACGGATGGACCCAACTGCGCAATCCGGATTTTCTCTAAACCCATCAAAAAAATGCTCAGCGTCAAAGATGACCTTAAGGCGCTTTGATTTTAAATAGGCAACAGATTCATAAATCATTCTCAAATTTTCTTTTAGGGACGTCTTGAACACCTCGCGAACATGAAAGTCCCAGCTTTTTCCAAAAATGGTCACCACCTTGGTTCCAGCCTCAAGTAGCGCTTTGATGTTGTCATCGCCCGCTGGCTTTTGATGCGCCCTGCAGGTCGATCCAAATGAAACTATTTCTGCATTTTGAAGTCGCAGTTTTTTACTTTCTTTAAAGAACGCGAGGTCTTTTGGATTTGACCCGGGCCAGCCACCTTCGATGTAACGAACTCCAAGTCGTTCAAGGCGCTTAGCAATCGCAAGCTTGTCCTCTAAAGAGAGACTGACGCCCTCTCCCTGAGTACCATCCCGCAAAGTTGTGTCGTAAATCTCAATACTTTTCATAGCTACCTATTCGATTATTTCCGTCCCAGCCCAAATGCTTTGTGAATTGCGCGAGCAGCAATTTTACCCTTGTTGCTATGGACAATGCAGGAAATTTTAATTTCAGACGTTGAAATCATCTCGATATTAACTTTATTTTTTGCAAGCACATCAAACATTTTGGAGGCGACTCCCGAATGTGACCGCATGCCAATCCCCACCACACTCACCTTTGCAATGTGTTCATCGCACAAAACTTTTTTCGCTCCCACCTTCTCAGCGACCTGCTTCACCGATTCCATTGCCCGGGTGAGTTCATTCTTAAACACCGTGAAAGAAATGTCAGTTGAATTGGTTTCGGTCTTGTTTTGAATAATCATGTCCACATTGATGTTGCTGTCGGCAAGTTCCTTAAAAATTTTTGCGGCTGTTCCGGGTCTGTCCGGAACTTTAAAAATGGTAATCTTCGCTTCATTTTCATTTAATGCAACCCCGCTCACAAGCACGTCTTCCATTTTTTGTGACTCCTTCGCAATCAAAGTTCCACTCACTTCCCTTAAACTTGAACACACATGAATCGGAATGTTAAATTTCTTTCCGACTTCAATTGACCTTGGCTGCATTACCTGTGCGCCAAGTGACGCAAGTTCTAAAATTTCATCATAACTGATTCGGTCCAGCTTTTGAGCATCCGGTACAATTCTTGGGTCGGCCGTATAAATTCCGTCAACATCCGTGTAAATTTCACATCGGTCAGCTGAAACCGCTTTTGCAAGCGCGACCGCCGTCAAATCAGAACCCCCACGGCCAAGTGTTGTGATTTCTTCACCTACAGTCTTGCCCTGAAATCCTGCTACGATGACAATATTGCCTTCGCGAAGCGCCGCGCGAATCCTCTCTGCATTAATGTTTAAGATGCGCGCCTTCGTATGGCTTCGGTCTGTAATAATTCCGACCTGAGGACCTGTAAATGAAATGGCTTTTTCACCAAGTTTTTGAATTGCCATTGCGAGAAGAGCAACCGACACCTGTTCTCCAGTTGCGAGCAGCATGTCCATTTCGCGTTCACTTGGTTTGTCCGTTACCGCTTTCGCTATTTTAAGCAGGTCATCCGTTGTGTCGCCTAAAGCAGACACAACCACAACCATGTGATGACCTTTACGTCTGGTTTTGACAATTCGGCGCGCCACATTTTTAATGCGTTTTACATTTGCAACAGAACTTCCGCCGTACTTCTGAACCACCAGTGCCATTAATTTAGAAAATCTCCACTATTTTTAACTAATTGTCTTGAGTTTTTTAAATCTCAACTTTTTCCCACTGTCATCCTGAGCGGAGCGAAGGATCTGGCATTCGCTAGATTCTTCGGCTTTCTCTACGGAAGACCCCCGTAGGCGCGCCTCAGAATGACATAAATATGTAGAACTTAACTCATTTCCTTACCACTCAAAAAAGATTCCATCAGCTTCCAGCCTTCGTGAAACTTCAAATGAGAAAGGCGAGCAGCCGATTCATGAAAACATTCAATCTCATCCGGTACAATGTTCTTGCCAGCCACAATAAATGGAACCGGCTCCATCAGACGCACCCGCTCCTCGCAAGACGTCATGTGAAGCGGTGCAATTAAAATTCTCACTTCCTTTTCCCGCTCATAAAAAGTCCGGGCGGCGCCAACCACATGCTGGTCAATGGCTTCTAAAAACATGACTTTCTGCTGCATATTTCCCTCGCGAGACGCCAAATCACATGCCCTTAAATGCACGCACACAAAATCTTTTTCGCGGAATAAATTAAGCATGACATCTCCCTCGCTTCGGTAGTCAAAGTCAGGAAATGCATGCTTAGTCGATGGCTCCACCACAACCAGACCAATTAAACGGGAAAATCCTTTAACCAAATCAACAGTGGAAATGGAAGCGCCAGTGAGCCCGCCAAACCGTTCAGAAAACTTTGGAAGTTTTGGGGTTACTCCCTGTCCCCAAAGCCAAATCATATTGGCTGGATTCTCTCCAAGGTCAACTCGCACTTGATTAATCTCATGTTCTTCAAGCAGAAGTTTTGCATCATACATCAATTTTTTAATTAAATCCTGACCAGGCCCTTTGGGTAAATTTTGTTCAATCGATTTTCCGACAATTGCTTCCGGGTCTGGACATTTTGCAGACAACGCGTCAAACCCGCGCGAATCTTTAATTACCACAATGTGACGATGTTCCCGGCCTGGAAAAAATTTGACGAAATCGCTTGAAAGTTTTTTATTCAGAAACGCAATGAGTGCGCGAGCTTCCTTAGTGCCAATGTGACCGGCAGAAACGTCAGCCAGAATTCCATCCCATTCAGTGACAAAATTCATGCGAAAAGCAACCTCATTGTCATCAAGCTTAATTTCCATATTCGCTGCTTCAAGAGGTCCTGGCCCTGTTAAATACTGCTTTGGTTCATAACCCAAAAGTGAGGCAATGGCAATATGAGTCGAAGGTTCTGTCCGTTCTGGTAAATTTGAAATCATGCCGACTTTTCCAATTTTCGCAAAATAATTAAGATTGGGAATGCGCGCAACTTCTAGAGGCGTTTTTCCACCCAAAGCAACAAGGGGTTTGTCGCTAATTCCATCTGGAATGATGACAAGATACTTCACGACTTTCCTGCTTCAATCAAGTTCAAAACCGATTTCATCGTTGGCTCTACGGCCTCTATGCGGTCATTAAAACTTAAACCAAATTCTGGGTCTTTAAGCCCAGACCCTGTCAGGGTGCACACGATTTTAGTTTTTGGTTTGAAATACTTTTTCTTTGCAAGCTTGATTAAGCCAGCTACAGTTGCTGCTGAGGCCGGTTCTGAAAAAACTCCTTCGCGTTCTGCAAGAAACCGGTATGCCCAGCTAATCTCATCATCAGTCACGCTGTCAATAAGACCGCCGGATTCATCTCTTGCTTCAATTGCTCCCTGCCAGCTTGCCGGATTTCCAATTCGAATGGCCGTTGCGATTGTCTCGGGGTATTCCACAACGTGATTCAATACAATCGGCGCAGCTCCTGCGGCTTGAAACCCAATCATCTTGGGAAGTTTTTTTGAGAGGCCGTGTTTGCGGTATTCTTTGTACCCTTTCCAATAGGCTGTAATGTTCCCAGCGTTTCCAACCGGAATAATATGGTAATCGGGCGCGTCACCCAAATCGTCGCAAATTTCAAAGGCCGCCGTTTTTTGCCCCTCAATTCGGAATGGATTTACGGAATTCACAATTTGAATGGGGTGCGTCGCCGTAATCGTCTTGACCAGCTCAAGTGCCTTGTCAAAATTACCCTTCACAATAATCACCTGCGCACCATACCTGAACGCTTGAAGCAATTTCCCTTTTGCAATTTTCCCCTCAGGAATTAAAACATAGCACTTCATTTTGCATCGAGAGGCATAAGCGGCGGCGGAAGCTGACGTATTTCCAGTCGAAGCGCACATAATTGCCGTTGCACCTTCCTCAAGCGCTTTTGAAACAGCCATGGTCATCCCGCGGTCTTTAAAAGAGCCGGTTGGATTAAGTCCCTCAAATTTGAAATAAATGCGCAGATTCTTGACTCCCATAAGAGTTCCAAGCGCTTCAGAAAGAATGAGTGGCGTATTTCCTTCGTTCAAAGAAATAATGGGTGTTTTCTTTGAGACAGGTAAAAATTCTTCGTAACGCTCAATGATTCCAATTTTTTTGACTGGGACTTTTTTAAGACGTCTCATGACTCCTCAATTCTTAAAACCTGCGCTTTGCCCTGCGTCACGGCAAGCCGGTCAATTTTTTTAACGGCATCCTGAATCGATTGCTCAGGCGTTGGATGTGTCAGCAAAATAAGCGGAACAATTCGACCATCCCGTCTTTCTTTCTGAATGACATCACTAATACTGATGCGGTATTCCCCTAAAACAAACGAAATTTTTGAGAGCACGCCGGGGCGGTCCACCACGTGAAACCGAAGGTAGTAACGAGAAAGCAGTGATGAAGCATTTCGTACCGAAAGTACTTTTGAGCTAATCGTGCAATCTGGATTTTCGCTAGAGCTTGCTCTTAATCGAGCGATGTCCACTACATCACTCATCACTGCACTCCCAGTTGGCTGACTGCCGGCTCCCTGCCCGCAAAGAAGCAAATCACCCACTCGGTCACCATGAATTAAAACAGCGTTGTTCGAGCCGTTGACCCTTGACAAAACATGTGAATCTGAAAGCAAAGTAGGTCTCACATGCGCTTCAACTCCGCTCTTTGTTTTCTTTGCAACGGCAAGAAGTTTTATTTTAAATCCAAATTCATCGGCAAACTCAATATCTTCGCTCCGGATGCTAGAAATTCCACTCACATAAATCGCTTGAAACGGAACCCAGCCGCCGAACACAAGGCTTGCGAGAATCGTAAGCTTGTGCGCCGCATCAATTCCTTCAATGTCAAGAGTTGGGTCTGCCTCAGCAAATCCTTCCTTGCGCGCAAGTCTAAGCGCCTCAGCAAAATCTAAATGTTCTTCGGTCATCTTCGACAAAATAAAATTTGAGGTTCCATTGATGATGGCTTGAATGGAATCAATCTCATTACCCACCAAACCTTCCCGGATGGTTTTAATGACTGGAATACCGCCGCCAACGCTCGCCTCAAAAAGGAGATGCCGTCCGTTTTTTTGGGCTTCACGAAAAAGTTCTTGGCCGTGTTCGGCAAGCAAAGCTTTATTTGCCGTAATCACGTCTTTGCCAGACCGAAGTGCTGTTAAAATCAATTCCTTGGCAGGATGAATTCCACCAATGAGCTCAATAACGAGATTGATTTCTGGATTCTTAACAACACTCAAAGCGTTTTTGGTCAGCAGGGATGACTGAAAGCGAACTTTTCTTTTTTTTGTCAGATTATGTACCGCAACTTGGGCGAGATTCAGCTTCGCCCCGCATTTTTGGCTCAGGGATTTGTGCTTCGCCTCAAAAATGGAGTAAAACCCACTTCCTACTTGGCCAAGGCCAAGAAGACCTATCTTAAGTGTTTTCATAGATTTAG
>JAHFHD010000157.1 GCA_023247075.1 Candidatus Omnitrophota bacterium
GAATCATCATCAATGAGAAGTATTGTTTTCATAGGGACACTACCTATTAATAACGGCTGGTTGGGGGTATTCACGAGGGAGATTTTATGTGCTTGGTGGTAAGAATGGAATAAGAAAAATAAAATGGTGTTTATTTAGCATTTTGAAGCCATTCACAGCCTTGTCATTCTGAAGGAGCCCCGCAAATTTATTCTGCGGGGCGAACTGAAGGATCTAGCGAATGCCAGATCCTTCACGGAGTTTACCCTGAGCGCTAGATCCTTCACTCCGCGCAGCAGCCCTTTAGGGTCGTTCAGGATGACAAGTGAAGGGTTCAGGATGACAACTGATGGAGACTTCAGAGAGCTAAACAGCTACATAATCTGTTTCATTTAAAATCTCAGCCTGGCACAGGCAGCAGGCTTTTTGCAGCCCTCGTAAGAGGGGACGCCTCTGTAAGTTTTTGGATGTCTATTTTGTCTCAATTATTTTCTTGGCCTTCCCGACAATCCTTTGAACAAATTTGAGGTAATCAGCAGCTTCTTTCTCACTGATGATTTCTCCGCCACCATATAAATCCGTATTACGCTTTATTCTCATGGCGTTGCCAATGGCCGCAACATCTTCGTCGCTGAGAATCTCGCTCATTTTTTCAAGGATTTTCACATGATGTCCTGGCACACTACGAACTTTCACTTTTTCAACTTTTGCCAGTAAAGTAATTCCGGTTTTGACCAAAGCCTGATAGCTATAGGTGAATTTCACTTCAGAGAATTGGTCCTTTTCAGCGATCTCAAGGTCATGCAAAGCACTTTGAAGATAGCGCTCTATTTCATCAGATTTAAAATCAAACTTTTTGAAAAACTCTTGATTAGGTTTCATCAAATCAATTTGATTTTCTTTGACTTTTGCAGCGATTGAATAAAAGAGTCCTGTTTTTTCCGCTTTTCATATTCAGCCTGGCTCATACTGACAAGATTGATTTCCCGGTCGGTTGTTTTTTGGATTTGCGAAAGTTTCTTGCGAAGCTCAATCGTATCATGCTCCCCTACCGCAAGCAGGTCAATATCACTTGCACTGTCCATCTGATCTTTTGCATAGGAGCCAAAAAGATAAGCTTCCTTGAGGCCGGTAATATCACGCAATAGACCTTTAAGCAGCCCTTCAATGCCGACTGTCTTCAAAATAATCTGTTTGTATTCTTTTAACAACGGGAAATTTTTATTGAGAGAATAATAGCGCTCCTTGCCCCTCTCGTCACTTTTAAGAATCCCTTCCGCCTCAAGCTCCCGGAGCTTCTTGGCCAGATTGCTCCCATCCAAGTGGAGCCGCCTAGCAATCTCCAGCACATACATTTGAGCATAATCGTGAAGAATGAAATAACCCAAAACAGACTTTGTAATCTTCGACCTAAGACTCAGCATATTGCCTCTTATTAAGGTACTAATTTACCCTATATAAGGTAATTTATTACCCTGATAGATTCAAGGATAATTTTAGTGTTTGTTTAGCGTTTTGAAGCGCTTCACGACACAAGAACGGAAGAACGTGCCAGGCACTCAGTCGGGGACAGGAAGAACGTGCCAGGCACTTAGTTGGGGACAGGTATGAGGGATTCTTCTTCGATATGAATCTTGAAAAGATCTGAACCAATCATCTGGCCGTGTGTGAAGAATTGTTCCTGATTCCCTTTAATGGCGATCTGTTCTCCGTCAAAAGCATAAGGCGTGACTAATGCGTCTTCTTTGTCTTGCAGGTAATATGCGCTTGAACTATGCGGCCAGTTCTCACAACGGTCTACCATGCCTGCTGCCACAGGATTGCTTTCGATATATCTTCCGCACGCCTGCAAATACCGCTCATCCTCAATCAATAGACTTTTAAACCGATCCCGCCATAAAGGGCCAAAGCGTTGATTCCTGAGATTGAAGTAACGTGCGTAGTTCCTTTTGACCACTTTAAGGCCTTCTGAGAACTTTCTAGCGCTATCCATCGATACCGCAAGATGAAAGTGCGTATGCATGAGGGAGTAATGATGAATGCGGTAAGAAAACTTTTCTTTGGAGGCAAGCAATAAAGCTTTGAATTTATCAAAATCTTCATCATGGTTAAAAATGCAGCGCTTATCCGCAGCTCTTGAGAAAACATGAGCATAACAGCCATCATACAAAATCTTTCCTCGATTCAGCCGCCCCATTTTGATCCCTTCTCAATCCTTACCTGTCCCCTTCCTCGTGACTGGCACGTTCTTATGTTCTTTTCGTTCTTTTCGTTCTTTAAAATGGGGAATTATTAGGAACATTGAAATCAAAAACTTTCTATAATTCCCCTTTTATTTTTCCTTCTGTTCTAAGCTGCCATTCTTTGTCATGAGCAGCCGACCGGCCAATCCAATGTCCCAACAAAATTGCGCCAAGATAGGCAGGGGGGGCGCTTGAAATGTATGCAATTGCATAAGTCCCGTAAGCCGGGTAGAGCACTTTGTAGGCGCGAATTAGTTCTTTGTACTGCTTCTCTTCTTCCAAATAATACATCGCTTCATTTGTTGCAATTCCTTCTTGAAATAAATTAACGCCTGGCGCCATTCGCGCGAGTGCATAGGTTCCTTTAAACTGTGCTCTTGAAAAATCAAGCGCGTGTCCCGCTTCATGCAACGCAATTGCAGGGTCGTCTGAAAAAATATTGATGGTATTTGAACCAGGGTCAAAATAATCACTAATGAGAAGGCCGCTCAATGGCCGAGCAAGCAAAGAGACAATGAGCGTTGATGGAAAATAAAGGAATTTGTATGGCCACCCGATATTGGGATTTGTTACAAGGCGCGCTAGTTCCTTATGTGGCGCCCATTGATTTAAACGAACCTTAACACTCGTCAACTCATAATGAGCTAAAAAATCCTGCAATTTCTGTTCGGTTTCTTTTGAAATTTGGTGATTGCCATATTTTCGATTCCAAAGCAAAAGCTGGGGCAATTTGGAGAGCATGTCTCCTGCAAAATCAAGCGGTGGAACCGGAATGCCACGTTCAAATTGAGTGTTGGCAGGATTCACACCAGTGTATGGAGGAGGAGTTGTTGCGCACCCAGCCATCAGAGCGGTAATCAGCAGATAAGCAACTTCTAAGGCAAAGAAACTACGAACTTTTTGGATTTTTCTTTTCACTTTCTTCCGTCTTTTTTTCAACCACCACAACTGGTTTCAAATCCACATTAATTTTGTCTGGCTTTATTTCGAAAATAGCACCGGTAATTGGATCTACAATAAGCCCAATTACGCCGCCAAGAATAATATTCCCCAAATACCACCAATTAAATCCCCTTGCTGTGGCACGTGTCTCTTCTTCATATCCGGCTTTTGATATTTTAATGGTGTGACGCTCATTTCTTATGAGGTCGGCGAACATAGGAGTCGTTCCTTTGATCATCCCATCAATCAGAATGTTAGCACCTGTGGGGTCAGAGTGAATCAAAACGTCCTGCGTTTTTCCACTGACAATTGTCGCGCATCCTGAATAAGTCAAAATTAAATTAATTGCCAAGAAAAGGCTGATACTTTTTTTCATTTACTATTCCTCCAATTACTTCTCTTTCTTCAAAAAGGTTGCGTCTTCAATTCGCTTGTCTTGATCATAGGTGACTTTTACCGTCATATTATTACCATTAAAAATAAGTTCTGCCGGCCAACCAATAATCTCCCAAATGAAAAAGGTGAAGAAATCCGCAGCAATGTGAACCACGGCGCGCGATGCCTTATTAGCACCGCTGTACCCTTGCTTGAACTGATAGATGTCAATTGTCTTTCCATTCTCTTTTTCTGAACTGACAGGAGCGCCCAAATGAGTGATGACATTTTCGCGTGACATGCCATGGTTCAGCACCTGAAGATTTTTCTGTCCTGGTTGTCTAATCGCTGTCACAGCCGCGCAACCAGTCAACTGAACACACAAACTGAACATTGTTACAATCGTGATTAACTTTTTCATAATTATTTTTGTGTCATCCTTTCGAATTTTACCAATCCAGTTTTTAAGTTTACCTAAAACCTGCTTGGTTTCAAACATTTAAATCATTCTTTTCTGGTTTTCAGTGCTCTTTCTTTTGTTACGGACACCATACAACACATCATTTTTGAATCACAACAAGAATATTTAAAAAAGCTGCTGTTTGTAGCGCAAACGCCACAGTATGCTGAGTTTGTGCTACAAAGTTTTCTTAGCCAAACTAGCACCACCTCCAATGTCAATGCTCTACCAAGGGAAATAATCAGATTGAATGAGGGCTTTGGTGGCTCTGCCTTTGGTCCCCTCGGCTTTATCTTGCTCGAAGGCTTCACGGATTTTTAAGTACGCGTTGTAATTTTTTCCGGGAACAAATTTTTTGCCTTGTGCTTCCTTACGTTCCTT
>JAHFHD010000158.1 GCA_023247075.1 Candidatus Omnitrophota bacterium
CAAAATAGACTTGGCTGTCAGAATCATGGGCGAGTGTAATTTCAAATGCAATCGGGCCGTCGAGCATCGGGCGGATGTCCACTGAAACAGGGACACGGCTCACCTTTGGTTCAAACCGAAATAGTAATTCCTGCGATGGATCTTTTACCATTTCATAATCCTCTGTCTTTTCTTTCACAGAAAATGTAAGCCTCACAGCTTTGTCCTCACGAAGCGCCGCCAAAAGAAGTGAAGCGCGGTCATCTAAAGTTAAAAAGGTGTCTAAAGCGGTGTTGAGAAGCGATGCGTCACTCTCACAAAGAATAGAACTATTTTCTGCTGCATCAAAAAGCTCCGAGTGAAATGCCTTTAGAGTGGTTACATGGAAACGAGTCAGTTCGCGCGCGCGGAAACCGTCATCCATAGTCGAAGCTGGAAATGAAGTGCTGCTTAAATCAAGATGCTGAGCGGCTAGAAGAGGAGTTGTCCAGATTGCAAGGATAATTATGAATATGGATAAAGTTGATTTTAGAATTCTCATATGAAATTCGGTAGCCAGCCTTTCTTACCTCTTCCTTAAGAAGAGGGTTAGATGCTCGGCTTTGCCGCGTAAAATGACGCTTCGCGTCACCCACGCAGTCTCGGAATAGTTGTCTTTGACAACTGCTCGAGACGTCCCATCCTTTCGCCAGTTACCAAATGATGCAGCAACTGGTCCGTTTCAAATTAGCGGAGATGGTTTGCCTTTTTCGTTTCAAAGAAGCAATTTCAAACTCTTAAGCAAAGACTAGCACACCGAAAACGGAAATCAACGCAGTCAATTTAAATTCATTGAATCCCAGCTTGGAACAGCTAAAATAGGTCACTTAATTGAGCAGTTTATTAACTGCTGATGACTCCTAAGCGTAAAGTCGTCATGACAAAATATCTGATTGTTTCCCTAAAAATTTATGGTAAGCAAATTAAAGTCTAATAATCTGGCGGGTATTTGGTTTTGGCTTCGGTGGATTCTGATTACAATCGGTGGATTTCTTTTGTCGCTATTTTTCTGGAATTGGTTTTTCTTCTCTCAGCTTAAAGCTGATTTCAAAGAACCTCGAGTCGCAATCTGCTGGATGATTGCCGTTTTTGGGACCTGGTTTGTCGCGCTCATTCCCCTTATGAAGAAAAAAGAAGTGGTCATGGGCCACATGGACAAGCAAGACGAGTCCACAGTAACGTGGTGGCTAATTTGGATTTCTTTTACCATTGGTTCTTTCTTTATTGCTGTGTGGTTTTGGACGCCGTTTATTGCAGCAAAATTTGGGTCCATCCGGCATGGCAGCACAACACTTCTTTGGATTGTTGCTGTCTTTGGCACTTGGCTCGTCATCTTGACGCCTCTTATGGTGCTCATGTATTGGAAAGTAGACAAAGCATATGAAGATGCAAGAATCCGAAGAGAATTGAGAAATGAACCGGTCAAAGACCCGGTTAAAATTCGGGCAGTATTTGTTGACAAAGCAAAGCGGGAAATCCCCAAAATCCTTTCAGAAAAACTAAAAAATATTCCCGACACGATTCGCGGCGGACATCTCGTTCACTGCACCCTTAAAGACGGGCGGAAAATGCAAAATGTCTTTATTGCAAAGAAAAAGGAAATTTTGGGTCTCTACGACCAAACCGAACTTACCTTTGAGGCGCGCGATCTTTTGGACTTGGAACTCGCTGACCTCACCCATCCACCTGACTTTACTCAAAAAATTTGGCTTCGCCTCGACGGAAATTCCGCTTAAAAATAAAATTCTTTTTATTTTCTGAACAAAGTTTAAATATTTTCCAACTTCCCTCTGTCCCCTCTTTTACAAAGAAGGATGTCTATTTAGATCGTGTAACTAAAATTGTGTTCTTTGCTTTCCGCCCCATTGTCATCCCCGAATGCTTTTATCGGGGATCCATGATCCGTGGATTCCCGCTAAGAGCGAGCGGGAATGACACGGTGGAGCAGCAAGCTTTGGTAGCCCTCGCAAGAAAACACCGTATTACAGACGAAGAACACAATTTTGATAACATGATCTCTATTTAGCTTTATGAAGTCACTGCTTCATTTCTTTTTTTTGTCATTCTGAAGGAGCCCCGCAAATTTATTCTGCGGGGCGAACTGACTTGTCCGCCAGTGTTTTGGCGGAAGAATCTAGTGAACTTAGATCCTTCGCGGAGTTTACCCTGAGCGCTAGATCCTTCACTCGCGCTTTTGCGCACTCGCAAGACGTGTCGTTCAGGATGACAAGCGAAGGGCTCAGGATGACAACCAATGGAAACTTCAGAGAGCTAAACAGTTACAAAGAGGGGGTTATGGGGAGTTATGGAGTATTCAATCCGATATCTAGACGGGTCTTGTGATTGCAGACGCTTTTGTAGGTAAATTCTGGAATTTTTTCAATCCCTTCAGAATAAGAAAGCATCGGGATTGTGTCCCACGGGCAATGCTTTGCGCAAAGCGCGCAGCCAATGCAACGCTCAACATCCACTTCAACCACCTGCTGAAACTGAGCAAAGTCTACACCCGGAACAATTTCAATGCAGTCAACCGGACAAAAAATAATACAGGCTTCGCAGCCTGTGCATCCCGCCTGATTGATAACGGCAAGCTGGCGTGGTTCTTTTTTTCTAATCGGCTTGGTGTTAATGAGCGATGGGCGCTCTCCTTTTCGTGCTGTATTTTCAGCCATGATGAGCCTTTATTTTAAACTTTCGCTGTAAAAATAAAAGAAAAATGACATCTGCAGAAATTGCAGCAAGCACAAACCCGAGCCCGCCACCTCCGAATCCGTAGCTATGAAGTCCGGCGCCCAAAACAAAGTTGACGCCATACCAAGCCATAATCACAGTTAAGAATGCGAGCGCAGACCAAAATGCGGTGTGGACTTGGTCAAGCCAGCTGGCAACCCGGCCGTGAAGCACTGCTAAATAAGTCATAAAAGAAATTAGCGCCCAAGTTTCTTTAGGGTCCCATCCCCAGAACCGTCCCCAGGAGTAACTTGCCCAAACACCACCAAGCACGGTGCCTGTCCCAAGAAGAATCAGACCAATTTGAAGCGACCTGAATAAATATTCGGCCAATTGTTCAATTTGCTTCTTCTGTGTTTTTCTAAAAGCTAGATGGTAAAGCAGCGCGTGAGCAATCCCGCAGTTTAAAGCAAAAGCGCCATAACCAAGTGTGATGGTCAAAACATGAACCGTCAACCAATAGTTGTTTCTGAGAACAGGCACAAGCGGTGAAATTGTGGGATTGAGAAGGACCGGACTATTTTCGGCAAGGAGAAGTGCCAACACCGCAAACCATCCGGAAATTGCGACCACAAGTTCCGCTCTGTAAATCAACCAGAAGATGAGCGAGCACAAAACACAAGCCCAGGGAACCCACACAACCGTCTCATACATGTTTGAAACAGGCGGCCGACCGGAAATCATAATTCGCATTGCAAATCCGAGCGAATGCATCAAAAAAGCAGAAATAAAAAAAATATTTCCAAGTCCCCTGTCATTGCGAGAAACTCCGACGGGGCGACGAAGCAATGACAAAAAAATTGCGCTGACTAAATAAAAAACCCAGGCAATATAAAAGGGCTTCAGTTTCCAATACCAAAGTTCCAATTCAATTTTTGCTTGATCGAGCACAATGTCACGCGAGCGAAGCAGCTCACCCAACTGGTCGCGAAATAATTCAGCTTGGGCTTTAGTTGCGCGAAAATCATTTTCTCCAAAAAGCGTGAGAAGACGGTCAAGCGTATTCCCCAGACGGAGAAGCGCCTCATTGGAATAGACATTGCTCACAAGCTCAATGCCTTGTTTCTGGCGAATAGCCTCAAGAGGAAGCCAGCCCGTTTTGGGATTGTCTGGATGAGGAATAAAACCCGGCATTCGCCCGTGAACCACTTCATCAAAAAATCGCGCGCGCTCATAAAGCGTCATCTCCTCACGTTCTAGCGGCGCGAGTCTTTCCTTTCTTCCCTTCTTAGCTTGAACCAAGCGCACTTCTTTTAAAAAATCGAAATCGTTCAATACAAGTACGGGCGCAAGATGATTTTTTTGGAGGTCACTTTTAAAACGTTTTCTTAGCTCAGGATGTTTGACTGAAAGAATTGGTTTTGCGGATGATTCTTCCGCATGCGCCATCCAATTCCAGAGAGTTTGCACAGGCGGATGAATCCCGTAGGACGGCTTTTCAGTAAGATATAAAATTGCTTCTCTGGCGAAACTGAGGAAAGGCTTTACGCGTCCGCCTTCTTGAACTGGAATAGAACCTAAAATTTCTTCTGTTTTAGAAGAGTCTGACGCCCAAGTAGGATGAGGTAAGGTGAGAAGCATAATTGTAGCAACAAGGCTTCCTAATAAAATTGTCATTCTG
>JAHFHD010000159.1 GCA_023247075.1 Candidatus Omnitrophota bacterium
TTTACTTCAACAGGATCCACAGTCGCGGTAGTGGGTGAATAGAGAGCATATTGATGAGTTCTGGCGTTTGGATCAATTTCAGCCAGTTCATTCTCGTCAATAATTCGGACATCAACTCCATTTGTTTTCCCCCGCTTCTTGAGTTCAAAAAGAGCGGGGAGTTCTTCTGGAGATTGCGTGACAACGACCTTTTGACATTCATTAATCCGGAGTTTGTTCTGCTGGCAATATTTGCGCATGGCGGCATTGCCGTCCCGGGTTAATTTAGCCTTAAGGGAATCCGCAGTGTAATAAAAACCAGCGTGAAGGACACCGCTGTTCCGTCCACTGCTGTGGAGGGCCACATCAGGCTCTTTTTCAATCACAGTAATTTGTGCTGTGGGATTGCGGTGATTTAGTTCGCGGGCAACTGTCAACCCAATAATACCAGCACCAATCACAAGATAGTCGCATTGTTCTGAAAACATAAAATCTTGGAAACAAGCTCCGCAAGAAAGATTGAAAGATTAATTGGATTTGGGTTGAACACCTTGCTTGAGTGTGATGCCGGCGCCAAATACTTCACTAAATAAAACACCCCGCTTAACCAAAGAATCCCGCTCAATGGTCATGTCACCCAGTTCTTCAGGAACCCAAATCACATAATTGTCGTCTGTTTTTTCAAAACCAAAATTTCGGATTTTTTGCTGACGGCCTTTGTCAAGCGCATCTGCCACTCTTAGAATTGCAGCAAGTTTTGAAACGCTTGAACGGTCCACACGCGGAAGAGACATATACGGCTCGTGAGTCGCCTGAGGATGCATCCCGCGGTGATATCGAACGAGTGACGACACCATATTTTTGTCCTGCTTGCGCAGACCAAAAATTTCGGCGGCGTCCACCAAATAACTGGAATGCTTGTGATAATTGGTTGGCGTCACGAACATACCAATGTCGTGAAGAATCGCCGCTACTTCAAGGAGCAGCCGCTCGCGTGAACCTAAACCATGTTCGGCTTTCAAAAGATCAAAAAGTTTGGTGGCAAGACCAGCCACGCAAAGTGAATGCGTTTCATCATATTGATATTTTTTTCCAAGCCGCTTGGCCGAACTAATCACTTGCTTGGAAACATCTGTGCGGCGGTAGCCTGAGAGCATTTGGGCAAGTTCAAGCAAAAGCCCGTCCCGAATACTCACCATCGGAACAATCACCTGCTCAGCTTTGGTCTCTCCTAAAAAATTAGAATAAAAAAGAAGTGCTGGAAATAGCGACTCCGCTTCCGAATAAATCAGGCCAAATTTATCAGCAATGTCCTCAGGTGTTAGCTTTGAAATACTTTGAATGAAATCCAAAAAATTCTTTTTCTCAATGACCACAAAATCATGCGGAAGGCTTTCACTTAATTGACGCGCCACGAAACGCATGTCACCTCCGAGCGCAATCAAGGTGTCGATTTCGCCAAGGTTATATTCGCGCGCGGCATACACCGCCACTTCGTGAATGCTTCGCTTTAAAACCCGCTGCATGACCGCAGACACAGTTTTTCCTGCCACCGCCTGCTCTGGAAGACGGACAGAGCCAATTGAAAGTGTTCTGGTGAGCTGAACGTCTCCTTGATTGAGAATAATCATTTCAGTTGTCCCAGAACCTACTTCTAAAATGAGACAATTTTTCTTGTTGTACTCATATTTTCCTCCCAAGGCTTGTTCCACTGCAATCAATTCAAGCCGGTTTTCCTCAGGCCCTTCAATTACCTCAACATCGATTCCCGTACGGACAAATAATTGGTCAATAAAATTGTCTCGGTTGACCGCATCTCGAACAGCGCTGGTTGCAATGGCGTGTATTTTTTTGATGCCGTATTGCTCAATCACTGCTTTGTAGCTTTTGAGGATATTCATTGCGTCCCGCATCACAGAGCGGCCAATACTTCCTGAGGTAAACACTTCCTTGCCCAAAAGCACAGGCTTGTGCAAATTTTCAAGCACCTTCACTTCGTCTTTCGGACCCACTTCAGCCACCACCATTCGAATGGCACTTGAACCGATGTCGATGACAGCTACGATTTGTTTGACCAAAATTGTTTCTGGCATATTTATTTCCTTAGTTTTGTAAATTTCAACTTTTTCGCTGACATCCCATGTTCTTCGTTGTCATCCTAAATCCTGTGCGTGTCATCCTGAACGAAGTGAAGCATCTAAGATTGCTAGATCCTTCGTTCCACTCAGGATGACAACAAAACTTCCTCTTATTTCTTAACCAAATCCCACGCTATTCTTCCAGCGCCCATCACCACTGCATCGTCGCCAAGACTTGCCTGAACCACTTTTAATGATTTCACTATGGCGCTCATTCCGTGATTTTTAAGTACCTTTTTGGCCATAGGAAGAATCAAATCTCCCATTGCTTCAACCACTCCTCCGCCCAAAACAAATAAATCTGGATTGAGTACATTTGCGAGACTCACAAGCGTAAGGCCAATCACCTCCGCTTTTTGAACCATCAATTCCCTCAATTTTTCATCTCCAGCCTGAATGGCTTTAGCTAGTATTCCGCTTTTCATTTGACTCAAGTCTGTCCCTGCCATCTTAAAAAGTTTCGGGGCTTCTCCGCGCATTGCAAGAGCCGCTGCCTCGCGCACAATTCCAAGCCTTCCACTGACCGTTTCAAAGCAACCCTGTTCCCCACAGCCACATAAAGGCCCATTTGGCTGAACCACCATATGACCGATTTCACCAGCCGCCCCTGATGCGCCCCTGTAAATTTTGTCGTCCAGAATAATGGCGCCGCCGATTCCAGTTCCAATGAATACACCAACAATATGATGAGCGCCCCTTGCCGACCCAAATTGATATTCAGCGTACAAGCCGGCGTTCACGTCATTTTCAATCACAATAGGCACGTGAAGTATGTCGTGAAGTGCGGGAGCAAGTGAGAAATGATTTAAGAAAGGTACATTTGGAGCAGAGATAATTTCGCCAGAGTCACTTGCCACAATTCCGGGGCAGCCAATACCAATCGCAGCCACTTCACCAAGGCGCACCTTCGCACCTCTTAAAAGAATTCCAATTTGATTTTGAAGTTCTCTTAAAAAAGATTTCTTGCTCGCATCAATTTTTGTTTTGATTTTAATTCTGGAAAGTACGCGGCATTTCTTGTCAAGAAGCGCAAGCAGCACTTTGGTGCCGCCCAAATCAATTCCAATCACATATTTTTTCTTTGCCATGAATCAATCCTTCGATTATTCGTGCATTGAAAAAAAGCGTCGAGCGCGAAACATGCGCTGAAGTAACGTAAAATAAACCGCGCCGTTTAGTAAAATAAGCATCCAGCGAAGCGCGTCAGCACCAAAGAAAAGTTTGCTGCCAAAAATTCCCCACAAAACCACACCGACCGCAAACACAATTCCTCTTTCGGTGCGTTCCATTAAATCCGGCCATTCGTTGTTGGAAATCATAATCTCCATAGCAGCGCGAGCTTTGGCATAACTGACGAGAAGTCCACCGACGACCAGAAAAAAACATAAAATCCATTCACCGCTGACCCATGCCACTGAAAAAATAGCCACTGCATCAAAAATCCGGTCACACATGGCGTCTAAATAAGAGCCAAACTTTGAAGTCTGGTGCGTAAGGCGGGCAAGCGCCCCGTCTAAAGCATCAAACAACCCAAGTGAAAAAATAAGCACGCCAAACAAAACGGCATTTTGCGTCCAAATGAATAATCCACAGGCGCAAAACCCGAGGCCCAGACCCGTCAGCGTCAAACTATTTGGACTGAATCCAAATTTTAAAAAAATTCGGGCAATATATTCAGTTGGTCCTTGAGCGAGATGTTTAAAGGACGTGAGCATTCTAAATTAATTATTACTTTCTTGTGGTTAAAACAAGGTGTAAATGAATGGCGCTACTGCTGAATGTTCTGTCAGGACAATTAAGGCACCCAAAAGGACGAGTACAATTAAAATAGGGGCAAGCCACCACTTTTTACGCACCTTCAAAAAATCCCAAATTTCTTTAAACAAATTAAACTTGGCCATATTTCCTCCTAATTTGAGTTCTGAGAATAATACCTAATCCCTTTGTGTGTCATCCTGAGTGAAACGAAGGATCTAGCGAACACTAGATTCTTCGGCCTACGGCCTCAGAATGACATCAATTTAGCACTTAAAATAATCGTTCATAATCTTGACGAGGCCGATTTTGAGAACGCTTTCTCCAGTAACTTTGTTTTTGCGGTTCAATCCTTTCATTTAAAAGATCTTTTCTGAACAACCGAAACAAAAGACCAATTGGCGTGAACACCAGAAAAAAAAGAACAGAGCACACAACCAGCATCATGACCCAGGAAATTCCTT
>JAHFHD010000074.1 GCA_023247075.1 Candidatus Omnitrophota bacterium
TAAAGTCAATCCAACCGCACTCATTCTTTCTGGTATGTTGATGCTTCAGTATTTAGGTGAGCATGACGCAGCAACGCGCCTTGAGTATGCTGTCAGCGAAGTCATCAGAGAAGGAAAGTTAGTGACTTATGACATGAAAGAAAATCGCAGTGACCCTACGGCTGTTGGGATGCGCGAGATGGGAAATGCAATTATTCAGAAACTGCAAGCGAAACATGTAAAGCAAGGAGCGTTACTTTAACTTTACAAAGTCATAGATGCTTGCCTGTGAAACGGCACTGCTTTGCTGTGTCATCCTGAAGCCAGTGATTCAAGCAAAGGCTGAAGGATCTAGCGTTTGCTGGATTCTTCTGGCTTCGCCCTCAGAATGACATAAATTTTCAAAATTAAATTTGTAAGCGAGGTATCTAAATTATGGCGTACCCAAAAGTAACAGTGGTAGGAGCTGGATTTGTTGGCGCAGGAGTGGCCCAGCGGCTTCTTGAAAAGAATCTTGCTAATGTGGTTTTGATTGATGTGGTTGAGGGGATGCCTCAAGGCAAAGCGCTTGACATGATGGAGTCCGCTCCAATTGAAGGTTTTCGGACAACCATTACAGGTACTAATTCGTATGACGACACCAAAAATTCAGACCTGATTGTCATCACAGCGGGACTTGCCCGAAAGCCCGGCATGAGCCGCGATGATCTTCAGGCAAAGAACGCAGAAATTGTTGGCGGGATTGTCAGTGAAGTGGCGCCGCGTTCACCTCAAGCAATCCTGATTATTGTAACCAATCCACTTGATGTGATGACTTATCTCGCCTTTAAAAAATCTGGATTTTCACACAAACGTGTTATTGGCATGGCAGGAGTCCTTGATTCTGCGCGGTACGCCTATTTCATTGCTTGCGAGTTACAGGCTGATCCTGCTCACATTGAAGCAATCGTACTCGGCGGACATGGAGATCTCATGGTTCCTGTGCCGCAGCATTCAAAAGTGCGCGGGAAGTCAATTACTGAATTAATTTCCAAAGAACGGATTGAAGCCATCAATCAAAGAGCGCGCGACGGCGGAATTGAAATTGTGAATCTTTTAAAAACCGGAAGCGCTTATTACGCTCCTTCATCTTCAGTTGTGGCAATGGCCGAAGCCATATTGCGGGACACTGGGCGCTTGCTTCCTTGCTGCGTGTATTTGACGGAAGAATACGGGATTAAGGACATGTATTGCGGTGTGCCGGCAAAGCTGGGTCGAAATGGAGTTCGTGAGGTGGTAGAGCTTGCATTGAGTGAAGAAGAGAAATCAGCGCTCAAGCGATCTGCCGAGCATGTTCGGGAATTTGTTGTGAAATTGAAAATGTAAAGATTTACGCCTATGGGCACAAATCTTTATAAATACAACGGATCAGGGTATGTCGTTCTTCGAATTATGTCATCCCCGAAATCTTTTACGCTCGCGCCTGTGCGCGAAGCACTTTTCGGGAAGAACTTGAAGTTCTTCTCCGAAAGTGTCGGGGATCCAGATCTTGGATTCCCGCTTTCGCGGGAATGACAGGCTAAGGCTGGACACATGTTGCGAGCGAATATTACATAAGGATTCTTTTGTACACACCAAAAATTGGCAAACAAGTTTTTATTCATCCAAGCGCTACGGTTCATGGAAAAGTAACTTTGAAGGATTATGTCAGCATTTGGCCGGGCGTCGTGTTGCGCGGTGATTTAAACCAAATTGTGATTGGGTCATACACTAATATTCAGGATTTGTCTGTGGTGCATGTCGAACGAAGTTTAGATTGCCGAATTGGAGAGTATTGCGTGGTTGGACACAGCGTGATTTTGCACGGCTGTAAAGTGGGAGATGGTGTATTGGTTGGAATGGGTGCAATTGTTCTAAATGAATCGCGCATCGGGTCGGGAGCATTGATTGGAGCTGGTGCTTTGGTTCCCGAAGGTTCCCGCCTCGAACCAGAAACGCTTTACTTAGGTATGCCCGCAAAGAAAGTTCGGAAGTTGACGCGCCGCGAAGTGCGCTTTACGATTGAATCTGCAAAAAGGTATGTTCAGCTTGCAAAGAGACACAAAGCTGATGAGTTTCGAGATTATCAATCATGACATGGGCGTGTCATTGCGAGGAGCGCATACCCAGCGTGGCGACGAAGCAATCCACTACCGGAGATTGCTTCGGCCAACTCTTGGAATATTGGCCTCGCAATGACGAAAGTTAGGGAAGTATGAACATTCACGAATATCAAGCAAAGGAAATTTTTAGAAAATTTGGAATACCAGTTTCAGACGGAGCAGTGTTTGAAAAAAGCACGCTTCAGCTTGACCGAATTCAAACAGTTGGAAAAGCGCCTTATGTGGTAAAGGCGCAGATTCATGCGGGTGGACGGGGGAAAGCAGGTGGAATTAAAATCGTCGATTCTGCCGAAAGCGCTTTTCAAGCTGCTCAAAAACTGCTTGGAACGAAACTCGCGACCTACCAAACTGCAGGAGTCGAAAAGCCAATTGATTTTGTGTTAATCGAGTCAAGCCGGACAATCAAAAAAGAAGTGTATGTGGCCATCACGCTTGACAGAAGCCGCGTACTTCCTTGTGTCATTTGCTCTGAATCGGGCGGGGTGGACATTGAAGAAGTGGCGCTCAAGACACCTGAAAAAATTGTGAAAGGTCACTTTGAAGTAGATGAGAAAGTTGGTGAGACCAAGTTCATCTCACTTCTAGCAGGTTTTTTTTCGGAAGAGGGCAGTAAAGCTTCCAAATTACGTGAAGTACTTTCCGGAATGATTGCCAAACTCACCCGCCTGTTTGTTGAACTCGATGCTTCTTTGGTTGAAGTTAATCCGCTTGGCCTGATGACGGATGGTTCGCTTCTTCCAATCGATGCAAAGATTAATTTTGATGACAATGCACTCTACCGCCACCTTGAGATTGCTGGTCTCAGGGATTCTCGGCAAGAGGATGAGCGCGAAAACGAAGCAAAGAAATTTGACTTGAGTTATGTGGGTTTAGAGGGAAATATTGGATGCATGGTAAATGGCGCGGGACTTGCGATGGCGACGATGGACATCATCAAACTTCGGGGCGGTGAGCCCGCTAATTTTTTGGATGTGGGCGGCGGCGCAAGCAAAGAAAAAGTGGCTGCAGCGTTCAAAATTATTTTAAAAGACCCGCGCGTTAAATCAATTCTCGTCAATATTTTTGGCGGCATCATGCGCTGTGACGTGCTTGCCGAGGGAATCGTGGAAGCGCAAAAAGAAATTGCTCTTCATGTTCCATTGGTTGTACGGCTTGAGGGGACCAATGTTAAAGAAGGGCGTGAAATCCTACGCCATTCTAAAATTAACATTCAGACTGCGGAGACATTTGAAGAAGTGGCTGAAAAAGCAGTAATGGCAATTTGCTAAAACAATTTGATTTTGGTATTTTTTAACTGTCATCCTGAGCCCTTCGCGTGTCATCCTGAACGAAGTGAAGGATCTGGCGCTCAGGGTAAACTCCGCGAAGGATCTTGCATTTGCTAGATTCTTCGGGCTTTGCCCTCAGAATGACATGAATTATGGGAGCCTCAAGTAATATAATTTATGTCTATTCTCGTTGATCGAAATACAAAATTGATTGTTCAGGGAATTACCGGTTCGCACGGATCCTTTCACGCGCGCCAGATGGTGGCGTATGGGACGAATGTGGTGGGTGGTGTCACACCTGGAAAAGGCGGGCAAAATCTTGAAGAGATTCCGATTTTTAATACGATGGCTGAAGCAGTACGCGCCACAAAAGCCAATACAAGCATTATTTATGTTCCCGCAAAATTTGCAAAGGATGCAATTCTTGAAGCTGCAGAAAGCGGAATCAGCCTCATCGTGTGCATTACGGAAGGAATTCCGGCGCTCGATATGGTGCGCGTGGTTTCCGAACTTAAAAAACGGAAGGTGCGCTTGATTGGTCCAAATTGCCCAGGTATCATTACACCAGGGCAGGCAAAAGTTGGAATCATGCCCGGTTACATTCACAAGCCTGGCCCCGTAGGAATTGTTTCAAGGAGCGGCACACTAACCTATGAAGCAGTTTGGCAAATGACGACGCGCGACATTGGGCAATCCACTGTGATTGGAATTGGCGGCGACCCGGTTTTAGGAACCAGCTTCATCGATTGTCTCAAACTCTTTCAGGAAGATTCGCAAACAGAACTCGTGGTCATGATTGGTGAAATTGGCGGCAGCGCTGAAGAAGAAGCGGCTCGTTTCATTGAGCGTGAAGTGCGTAAGCCAGTGGTGAGTTTTGTGGCTGGCACAACTGCCCCAAAAGGCAAACGCATGGGACATGCCGGAGCAATTATTTCAGGTGGAAGCGGAACGGCACAGGAGAAGGTAGTTGCACTCACGAAAGCCGGAGTTACGGTTGTTGAGAGTCCAGCTTTGATTGGCGAAACCGTTTCCAAAATTTTAAAGCGGCATCCCGCAAGTCAAAGGAGCTAATTCATGATTCAAACTCAAATGGACAGGTCTCGGAACGTGGACCATGCTTATGAACGGTTCATGAAAGAAAACTCTAGCAGTATGTTGCGCGCGATTGAAAAATTTGAGAGCATCATTCACAAAAGCGATTTTAAATTTGGCCGCTTCACCATCCCCACATTTATGAAACCACATTTTTTGACTCGCGAACAGGAGCGGCTTCTTGAAAATGTTTGTGACGCGCTGGTTCGGATGGTGGACCGCGTGGTGAATTTGTACGACCAGGATGTCTCCATCCGGAAAATGTTTCAATTGTCTCAGGACGCTGAAGACCTGGTTCGAATTTACCCGGGATATTCTCAGAGTGCTCAGCTTGCGCGGCTTGACTCATTTCTTGAAGGTGAGGCCGTGAAGTTTCTAGAGTTAAATTGTGATTCACCTGCTGGAATGGGTTATGCTGATTGTGCGGAAGATATTTTGTTTGGGCTTGAGGAACTCGGGTCATTTTTTGGCGAATTCCAGTTTGACCGAATCAAGCGGATTGAAAAACTGCTTCAAGCACTTCTCGCTGCTTACGAAGCGTTTGGAGCATATGAAACTCCTCAAATTGCGATTGTAGATTGGAAAACAGTTCGGACGCGGCCGGAATTTGAAATCATCAAACGATTTTTTGAAGAGAAAGGCTACAAAACTATTATCTGTGACCCCCGAGACCTGAGACTTAAAGGCGGGAAGCTCTACCACGGCTCTTTTCGAGTGGACTTGGTGTACCGCCGGGTCATTTTTAGTGAATTGCTGGACCGTCTTCGTGATGTGGGCGACTTGATTAAAGCATACCGGGAGCGAGCTGTGTGTGTGGTCAATCCACTTCGTTCTCGTCTCACTTCTTCTAGTACCTTACTTTCCATTTTCTCAAATCCCGATTACGACCATTATTTTTCCGCCCAAGAAAATAAAATCAAATCTGAGCATATTCCCTGGACGCGCCGTATGAGTGACGCTGAAAAGTTTTATGGGAACAAGAAAATTTACCTGATTGATTTCTTAAAAGACGAGAAGGAAACACTTGTGCTTAAGCCCGCAAACAGTTACGGTGGAAAAGACGTGACAATTGGATGTGACACAAAAGATCAGGATTGGAATGTGGCCATTGACAAGGCATTCAAGGAAAATTGGATGATTCAGGAATACATAAGAGCGCCTGTTTTCTCAGTTCCTACTCCATCCAACCGGAACATTGAGTTTGCTTTAAAGAAAATAAGCACAGGAAATTTTGTTCTGGGCGGGTCTTTTGCAGGCAGTTTTACGCGAGTGAGCGATGAAAATGTGATTAATATTTCCCGCGGCGGCGGTTTGATTCCAGCTATTTTTTGTGAAAGCGACGTAAGCCGCTAAGATGATTCTTCCGCGAAAATGTTTTTTAACCAAGGGTGTCGGCATCCACCGCGAAAAACTTGCGAGTCATGAATTAGCACTCCGTAATGCAGGAATTGCAGCCCATAATCTGGTTAAGGTCTCGAGTATTTTTCCGCCGTATTGCAAAATGAGCCCGAAAGAAGCCGGCCTGAAATATCTTTCCCCAGGTCAAGTTGTCTTTTGTGTCTTAAGTGACAATGCAACGAGTGAACCCAATCGATTAATTTCAGCCTCGGTTGGAGTTGCGATTCCAAATAATCCTGCTCAATATGGTTACCTTTCAGAGCATCATGCATTCGGTTGGACGGAGCGAAAAACGAATGATTATGCTGAAGATTTGGCTGCAGAAATGCTCGCAACCATTCTCGGTGTCAAGTTTGACCCAGATTCAAGCTATGACGCGAAACGCGAATTTTGGAAAATTTCAAATGACATTGTGCGTACAACGGCCATTACTCAAAGTGCCGAAGGTGACAAGGACGGCCGCTGGACCTATGTGCTTGCCGCCTGCGTTTTTATTGTTTAACCCTCGAATCAAGCCGCACCATTCCTTCTCTCCTCTCATAAGCAGTTCAACTTCATTAATAGATGAGTTAATTTGACAGTTTTTATCATTCCGCTCTTACACCTTATTTAATGGCGGAAGATCAGCTTATTTATTACTTTTGAGATTTGTCATGTAAGGGGATTGTAAAAATAAATTTCGTTTCTTGACAATTGTCAGAAATAAGATTAATTTATATCTTCTCTGAGAAGTTTTACAATGACTTTCAAAAGCCAAAAGATATTTTCGTGTATTTTAATTCTGGCGTTCCTGACAAGCCAACTACAAAATAGTTACGCCGAACAGGCAGTCCGAAATCTTTTCCCGCCTCTTGAAACTCTTCCATTTGATGTCACAAAGATTGTCCTGCCCCAGAAACTTGGCGCGCTTAGTGTTGTTAAGTCGGGTACAGGACCTGTCATTATTCACATCCAGGAAGCTCATGGGAGTTACGAAGTTCAAAAGAAAATTAAAGATATTTTGCAATATTTGCAGGACTCATACGGCTTCAAATTAATTTTACTTGAAGGAGACGCGCGCAAATTAGACCCCAAGCGCGTGCAGTTGATTCCCGGTCGCTCAGATGCCAATGACCGGCTTTTGGATCAACTGGCTCAAAAATCGCTTGTCACTGGTCCAGAACTTTTTGCAGCTCATTCAAATCAAGCTATGTTTTACGGAATTGAGCACATTCCTTCCTATGTTCAAAACAATCAGGATTTAAGAGCGCTTCTTTCTTCTGCAAATCAAATTGCGTTGTATGAAAAAACTTTTAACCTTAAACTCAAAAATTTGTCCGCGGTTTCTTTGAATGCGCCGCTTCGAAAATTTCTTGAGCAGGTTGAGGATTTTGAGCGCGGGCTTGCGATGAGTGAAACCTGGTTTCAGACGCTTAAAAAACAAGCACAGAATCAACTTGGGATTAATTTTTCTGGAGTTCATGAGCAGTTTGAATGGCCCATGCTTGTCCGTCTTTTCAAGCTCCAGGAATTTGAATCTAAAATTGATGCTCAATCACTTGCGCGCGAAAAGGCAGAATTTTTAGACATCTTTAAAAAACGGTTTTTGGAATTAGGAGCTCAATTTAAAAAAGAGCATCCCGACCTTTACTCACATTTAGAGGCAATGTTTGGTCAGCCAGATTTAGCCAGTCAAGCTTTGAATGGAAATTTTGAGGTTATGATGAAGCAGGTGATTGACATTCTTCCTCAGGATTTTCCATACCAAAATTACCCAAATCTAAATCGTTGGATTGGGTATTTTCTTTTGAAGGCCGAGCTTCAAATTGATGAATTATTAACTGAGGAAGAAACTTTAATTCAAAAAATTACGAACACCTTGTGCGTCAATGATCTCGAGAGAAAAATAGTTGTTCTTTTAAGTGACTGTCGCTTGCTTAAACGGCTGCTTGATCTTGAACTGACTCCGAAAGATTACGAAGAATTTCTTAAGAAGGAAAGTGAGAATCGCTTCCAGCCATCAAAATTAGCGAAGCAGTTTGCCTCTCTTTATTTGAAAAAAGATTTGAAAAAAGCTAGGTCCGCTTTTCAAGATTTAAATACGCTAGACCATTTCTATGAAATTGCCCTCCGGTTTTATCAGGGAACACACAAGCGGGATGAATGGATGGTAAAAAATATTGAAGCGCGACTTCGCGAGACAGGCGAAGAGAGGGCAGTGGTCATTACGGGTGGATTTCACTCAAAATCTTTAGAGGAGCATTTTAGAAAGCGTGGATATTCATACGCGCTTATTTCACCAGCGATGTCGAGTGCCTCAAGCGCTAACGGACGCACAAACTATTTGAAATCAAAATTGGATTTATTTTCAGAAGTTCACCCGTCCTCTTCAACCAATAGAAATCCGGACTTAGTTCTCAATACTTTTTCTGGCCTAACTGAACTAAATGTTACCAGCAATTCGACAGCGCTGAGTGAACTTCGCAGTGCAATTCGTAGTGAGTTGAGAGAGACAACCGCTAAAACGGCTTGGGTTAATAGAAATGCTCAAAAAATAGCAGTGATTGGTGGAGCGGGTTATGTGGGTGCGACCAAATCAATTCTTTCAGTTGTTGATTTTGGACATGATGTAATTGGTGTGGACGTTAACCAGACAAATGTTGATAAACTCAATCGTGGCGAGTTAATTCACGATACTCCCAAGCTTGAAGAATTGCTTAAGGAGGCCCAAGCAACAAATCATCTTCGATTTACCACGAATCTTGATGAAGCCATAGAAGACCGGGAGATTCTTTTCTTGGCTCTTCCAACGCCGCAAAGTGAAACTGGCGAAGCAGATACCAAGTATCTTGAAACAGCGGTGAGAAATATTGCAAAACTTGTAAAATCAGGCGAGAGAAGAATTATTGTCGGTAAAAGCACAGCGCCACCCGAAACAATTGATAAATTACGCAAGATTGCCAAAGAGAATTTAAAAGCTGGCGCAACCATTGATTTTGCCTGGGAACCTGAATTTTTGCGTGAAGGTAGCGAAGTAGACGATGACCGCGGTTTTGTGGGTCGTCTTGTCATTGGAGCAGATTCAGATGAAGTGGCTGAAAAAGTTTTAGCGCTTTACAAAGATTTTGACCCTGGCCGCGGCCGCAAGGCAGTTCCTATTATTAAAACAGACGTCAAAACAGCAATGCTCATTAAGTATTTCGCAAATGCGTTTAGAGCGTTAAAGGTTTCTTTTATTAATTACATCGCCCTTCTAACAGAGTTTAGTGGTTTGGACATTAATGCCATTGCTGATGCGATTGGCGAGGACCCGCGTGTCGTTCGTGCTTTTATTTCTGCCGGACTTGGATTCGGGGGCTCTTGTTTTCCTAAAGACATTGCAGCTTTTATGAAACTTTTAGTGAAGTATGGAGTTCCATTTGGCATGATGCTTGATGTTCTTGCGATTAATGATTACATATGGCAGCGTTTTGTGGGTCAGATTGTTCAAGATCTGAATGGTGTTGATGGTAAAACCATTGTTATTTTAGGGGCGGCATTTAAACCCAAAACAGACGATGTTCGAGAAGCAAGGTCGATTAAAATTATTGAAAAGCTTGTAGAGAAGGGAGCACATATTATTGTCGTTGATCCTTCAGCAAAAGCGTTAAAAAATTTAGAACAAGAATTTACAGGTTTTAATACCTCCGCCATTACGTATGTTCAGTGGACATCAAGCACCTCTGCGAACTTTGATGAGCAGGCAGCCATTTTTTCAGGTGCTCATGCCATCGCACTTGTTACTGAGTGGGAAGAGTTTAAAGCCATCAAGTTTGGAGAACTTAAAACAGGTTTCTTAGGTCGTAATTTGTCCTTACCTGCTGTTTTTGATGGGAGGAATTTGTTTGATGCGAGAATAGTAGCTAAAATTACAACACATGGGTACCCATTTAAAAATATTGGCGTTGGGCATTCTAGAACTAATGGAGACACAGGCATTGCTCTTCAGTCAGTATTTAGCGATCGAGTTCAGGAGCTTTTTCTGGCTATTCGCATCTCTTTTATTAATAATGCGGCATTACTTGCAGAAAAAACAGGCACCAATATTCGTGATATTCGGGAAGCGCTTGTGCTGGATCCTGTCATTGGAGGAGCCAACTACTCATTTGCGGGCATCGGTATAGGCGGCAACAAGTTATTTAGAGGAATTAATTATGTGAGAGAACAGGCCGAAGAAAGAATTCAGCCTCATCTTGAGGCAATTCGGGTAATTCGTAAAGCCCTTAAAAAACATTTTGGTATTGATTCAGCGAATGGTCATTTCCAAAAATCAGCTTTAACCTCTATCACGCAATCAACGGTAGTTCAAAGGACCCGAGTTCCCGAAGTTTTGACGCATAACATAGTTGCAATTAATGAAAAAATGATAGACGCATATTTAACCAAGATTGAGCAAGCTTTGGGCGGAGACCTTAAAGGAAAAAAAATAGCGCTTCTCGGTCTTGCCTACAAGCTAAACAGTTATTCAATTGAGAATTCTCCATCCATTTCGCTTATTCGTAAACTTTTAGAAAAAGGTGCTATTTTAAATTTAACAGATGCTGAACCAGCTGCCGTTTCAAACGCTAGGAGATTATTAAATGGCAACCAATCAGTAAAATATTTTAATGAAGGCAGTGCTCAAGAGCGTGCCATCAATACGATTAAGGGAACCGATGCCCAAATCTTGCTTACAGCTTCTCCGGAATTTAAAAATGTTGTAGATTTGCTTTTTCACAATGATTCTAACGGGACGTGGGTTCCAAATCCTAATCACGTGAATCTTGTGGATGGAAGGCACTTTTATGACCCTAAGCAGTTGCAGCAAATTGCCGCAGAACGTAAAATCAAAATTCCTTATTACGCAGTCGGATTTCCCAATCAATCACCAGATCTTCGCAAAGAACTGAGGTCTGATTTTAGTGAGGTTGTGATTAAAAATCCAGATGATTTACCAGTCGCTTTTAGAGGTGCCCCTCCCACGCTTTCTAAAAAAAGTGACGTCCAATACTTAGAGCTTCAAAGTGCTAACGCTCCTTTTGCCTATGCCATATTCAATCCTGAGTCTCATACTATTTGGACAACTTACTACAATATGTCAAATGATAATTATTACAAAAGAGTTCTTTCCTATTTAGCAAATAAAATGGAACAAGTGAATGCTCAAATTACCTGGTCTGATTTAAGCCAGCCTGGTTTTCCAAACTGGGTTCAGACTCACAAGTTTTGGACAAAAGACGGGAGCATCCCCTTTTATTATTCAGAGAGTGCAGACAGCGCATTCCAAATGGTTCATAATTTGAGCGAGCTGGTCATAGCAAAGCAATTTAAACTTGTTTACACAAACGGCGGTAATCGGTTTGTGGAGCTTGAAGCACTTCAAGGAAGTGACAATGGTCACGCAAACCCACAAGCTGGAACTATTTCTTATTCTGTTTCTTTTGCCTCACCAGCTGATACTGCATTTTTTTATGCTGCCAAAGCTCAGCATCTTTTGTCGTCGACTGTGAATCTAGAAGCAATGTCTCGCAGCATCGCCGAGCTTAAAAGAATGAACCAAGACAGTCTTTTGACCGAAACGGCCAAAAAAAGTTTAACTGTCCCATGGTTTCGGTTATTTTCATGGCTGATGCACTCAAGTAGTTCTCACGACGCTGCCCAGATTTTTAGGTCACTGGATGAAATCGGAATCCCATCAAAATTTTCGGATGAAGAACGAGCATCTATTCGAAGAGTGCTTTTCTCTGCAATA
>JAHFHD010000075.1:0-9017 GCA_023247075.1 Candidatus Omnitrophota bacterium
GTAACTCGCGATACGCTTCCACAGACAACTCTTTGGATATTGCCTGCTTCGCCTGTTTGTAATTGGCAAGCAGATGCCAGGGATTCTCAGGATGAAAGTTTCCTTGGATTTCTTGACTAGCTTGTTCAAGACGGGTTAAAAAATCACTCCCGCTTACGGTGCTCAAATCGATCGAAAAGTCAAGGGCTGATAAAACATCATCGAATACCTTTTCGACCGCGGCCTGCGGCTGCAACTCTCCAATTGTTTGTAGAATATGAACGATGTCTCGCATAAGAGTGAAAGACATATCTCTTTGTTGAAATGCTAAAAAAACTTTTCTGGTGTATCCCGCACTGCTCAGAGAATCTCTCGATCCTGCCAAAATTTTCAAAAGTTCGATCACTGGGTCTTGTCCTGGCAAAATTTCAAGAGCATTCCGCCGCTCAATCCAGGTTTCAAGAAACTGGAAATCTGTAACTTGAAATTGATATCCGAAGGCGCCTAAATCACGAACTAATTCTGCGAATCCCCGAATACTCGCTTTTCCTCTCAGCTTAAATGGAGGGAGGTTTAAAGATGCCCATAAATTCAAAAATGAAGGAACAACTCTTTGGGTAGACTCCGGATCCATGGGATGACTTTCTACCCAATTTAACATGGCCGCAACTCCTGGCATCTTTTTCTCTTCCTCAGTTAACGTTTTTATGACTTGGTCCAACTTCGATAGACGTTCCTCGCCAGACTCGTAACGTTTCCAAAGAAAACAATACCCTCTGGACCGGAAACTTTGATAAGAGTAAGCAGTAGCAATCAAAACAGGAAGAAGATCCAACCTATGCCGGGAAGAAACCGTGGCAAAATCAAATAAAAATTGAACCAGATAGTCATGGTCGTCTGAAATATGTTTGTCTGAGGATACGATTTTAAAAGCAGTCCTTAGCCACAAATCTTCGAGGTCCTCCCAATCGCGACTTCCTTCGCTTCCTTCAAAAAGCACAGACAGGTAACCCCTCTCCCTTGACTCGCGGAGTTTCAAAAATGCTTGCGGCATTCCACGGATGGTACCCAAATCCGGCGCTCTCTTAATAATCCCGTGAGGATCGAGTTCCCTCCTGTAATTGAACCTAACCCTGAGATCATAGAAGTTGGAGAAGTGCCCTGCAATCTCGTTAACTGCCTCACGGAAAATAGTGACGTCGCGAATCAATTCATCTTCATTTTGCTTCAATCTTTCCAACTGCTCTCTGAGATACACGAGCCATATTTGCCGAAGTCCTTTGCAAAGAATCATACCTGGGCTAAAATCCGAATCCGTCCGATTATCCCCCTGAAAAGTCGGATTCATATCCACAAATTTTCTGATTGAATCGAAGATCGTTCCGTATTCATTCACGCCGGGGATGAAATTTTCAAAAGCATGACTGGAAAAAAGCGTCAATCCTTGGGTCATCTTGTGATATAGAATTTCCTCAATCCGAGGACGAGCTTTTCTTTCGAAATCCCGTTTGCGCTCATTCAATTCTTCAAATTGGGATTCGACCTCCTTCAACCCACTCACAATTTTATCGATCGCAGCCTGATTCGCTTGTTGGGCTGATACAGTCGCTTCAATTTCGGAAAGCAATTCTCTGTACCGCTTAAAATATCGCTTGAAGGGGGTAATCCAATTACTTTTTTCTCTCCCTAGAGTTTCTAATTTTGAAAATTGTTCGGTACGAACGTGTCGCCCCTCCTTCAGCGCACTTTCCAATGCATATTTGCGCTGCCATAAATCTTTCGATTCCTGATGAAACTCTGACGTTTTTCCATTGATCTCGTCCCTCAGAGCACTTATCCGCAAGCTAGCCTCTTTAATGCTTTGTGGTATTGACGCTAAATCCGATTTCAATTTTTGAATCGCGAGCCGGAGCCTCTCAGCTTCACTGGGATGCCTTCTTTCCAGGTCGGAAACCTCACCTGATTCTCTCGCCTCGCTGCGGAGCTCGGCGCGGGAAAGCAGTGGTGTTCCACCTAAAATAAGCGGCGTTTCTGGATCTTTAATCATAGAAACATCAATAATTTCTGATGGCTGAAGTCCCGCGCCGTACTTGATGACAAGGGGCTTTGAAAATCCTTCTTGGGAGAAATCAAGAAGAATGTGACTGAATGGTTTTCCATATTTTAATACGCTTTCCGCGGCAACCAAAGCTGTAGCTTTTCTTGCCCATTCCTCATTACCCAATAATGCGAACACCTGAGCATAAACATATTCGACATACCGTATATTTTCCAAGTGAGACACCGGATTAAAAAAATCTCGGATATGCCTTAAAGCATTATGGTCGAGCCTGAACAATTCCGCAGCACTTACTTTTTCAGCAAGCTGATCCGGCAAGATGCTCCTGATCGATTCAACAGCATCGCGTGAAATATGAGATGCGCCCTCTTGCCACAGAGTGTAATAATCCTCCGCAAAAAGGTCGCCCTCGCCGTGTTGTTTGCCTACACTCAGCTTCGATTTCAGCTTACCTTTTTGGTAACCTTGAGATTGAACAACGGTTTCAATGGACGTTCTGGGGCTAATTCGATTTGTCATTGTATTGCGATCAGACGATATCCTTACCGCATCCACGCCCATCAAATGAGCGAGAGATGCTATGTCCTTAACGGTCATGTCATAAACTTGCTCAGCCCCATGTCTCGACAAAAGTTCTTCCGTAGGATTAAGCCCCGCAATAAAGAAAACTTCTTGGCTGCCATCTCTAACCAAATGCAAATTAACGTAACCTTGGTAGCGCCCCTGAGATTTGTAAGCTAAGAGGATAAATGAATCTCGGTCTAACAACCCCATATCACTCCAAATACAAATATCACTGGTTGTCCCATAAACAGACTGCCACTCGCTTTTCACCATTTCCAATTCTACCTGTTCCACACCGCTCACACCTTCTACAAATAGATCCCGGTTGTTTTTAATCTCCGTTAATTCCTCCTCAAAAAGATGTTCTTGGAACCGCTTGACTGCAATTGCCTCAGGCGCCTCAATCACCGGTAGCGCTGCTCTTTCTATTTCTTGCGTCAATATCTTTGCCACCCTTTTGTCTGTTCCATATTGTTCAATTAAACCCAGCCATCTTTTCTTCGCTTGACCTTCCTGTTTCGCGATTGCGTTCATTCGGAGCATTTCTTTGATGTTAGATCGAAGCGATTCATCATCCTGAAACTTTTGATCAAGTTCATTAAATCTTTGAATCCAATCTTGATCCGATACTCGCACAGAATTGTAATAAGAAACCGTGGCCGGCTTCGTTCGATTAAGAACGTCTTTAAAACGCTGCCCAACTTCCGGTAGTTCGTTCATTATTTCATCCACCGCTGCGCCCCATTGTTTTCTCGCTCCTTCTTCGTGCACATCAAGCGCGATCTTAGATATTGTTTCCTCAAAAGCTTGCGCTATTGATTCCGCCGCATTAACTCTTTCGCCGTCACCCAAATCAGACAAGCGCTCTGCCTTGCCTCTTGATGCTTTTGCAACGTGTCTTCGGATCAATCCTCTTAATTGTGCGGCGAGCTCCTTATTGCTCATTCCGGTTTTGTTATCAACGCCAAAAAATTGTACAAGCGCGCGCTCGATCTTTTGAGCTTGGTCATCCGGAATTTTTGATTGTCTCAATTGATCTTTAAAACTGTCCGAAATGAAGGAATGAAGGCTTCCTAATGCTTCGAACTTATCTGCATCATCTCCATTATCCAAGAGAGATTTTATTTCTCGCGCTTTGTCTTTCATCTGCGGCTGGTTTGAAAGCCAGAGAATGTACTCTTCCTTCATCCGCCTTAAATAATTCTGCTTGCTCTCGCGTTCCTTGGGCAGAAGGATAGCTGCAAGTTCTATTTCACTTGATTCCGAACTGAGAAGCTCGCCTAGAAGCGAGTTGATTTTTTCAAAGGACAAATTTTTATCTCTGGGAAGAATTCGATTAAAGACAAGCATGCCACCGTGAGCAAATTTGTAAGCGTTCTCTGTGTTAATTAAATGCGGGATTTCCCGTGCGCGTTCCGGATCAATTCTGCGCACCCACTGGGCGAGCTGAGATCCCCACAATGCTCTCTGGCTCACCGCGTATTGTAAAAGTTTTTTCAGCTCTTCATCCGTGCTTCCCAAAGCATACTTATCTGATTTTGACGACACGAGCATCAAGATATCAAAGATAGCTTCTTCCGCATCTTGAATCCCCTGACTTACCAGATAGTCTTTGACAGTGGCGTAAGATTTTCCGTTGAGCATCATCTTTTTTGCTTCTTCAATGACCCCCGCAACCAAGTTTTTATCTGGAGCTGTTTGAAATAATTTAAAAAGACGAGGGCTAAATACCGAGAATTGACGATTGTACTGTTTGATCATTTCCCAATCATCGGGAAGGCTTACTTTCTTGGCCCGTAATGCTGCCATCAACCCTTTCAGAAAATCAAAACCGCCTCCATTTGAATCGTGGTATCGATCGTAAAGAATTTGATCGATCTGAATAAAATCGGCCTCCGTCAAAGGATATTCCGGACTCTCAACCCAGTACATCAAAAACCAAATGAGGTGGATGATTGCATTCGCATTTTTAATATATCGATCAAAAAAACTGGTGTTCACAGACCTTCTCATCTTCGATAGGATTTGGTGTTTCGTGGCAGCGATAAGAGCAAGGTGACTTGTTTTGTTTAAAAGAGGATTAGAATGTGCGGCGTAAGCGAGGTGTTGAAGAACATCGAAAATGTTCGCTAAATAGAAATCATTGCCTTCCGCTGCATCATAGTCATCAATTGCTTTCTCGAAAAATGGATACGCTAACGCCGCGCCTAAATCTTTATGGCCCTCAACATCTTTTTTAAGAAGCTGACCGATCTTGCCAAATACTTCCGCGCTCTTAATATATTTAAGCTGCGGCATCAGCGCACTCAGAATCTCTTCGCGCCATTCCTTATTTATTTTGCGTTCGTAAATAATGGCAAGCGCATCTACAACTTTAGACTGAACCTGATTAACGATCGCCATATCCTGCGATGAATCCTTTCCAATCTCAAAATATCTGACAAGTCTGTCCACGCATTTTCGAATATCCGCGTCTTCTTCAGGCATGTTTCGACTTTCTGCGCGAACCCGTTCCTTAAGCATCTCCACAACCGAACCCAAAATAATGTCGGTCTTCTGCCATCGGGTTTGGTTATCATTTGGAATCTGATCGAGAACATTGAACATCTCCTCTACATCAATGCGCTTTGAACGGCTCAGCCCATTTGCAATAAAGCCAAAATTTTGATCGTTCTGAACTTTTAAAATCACGGACAAGAGCGCATCGAAGACATTTGGTTCAATATCTTTTTTCTGCGCAATTTCGACAAGCAGTTCAACCGCTTGATGCCGAATATCTCCCTCTCCCGCCTTGCCAAAATGGTGCGTGGGAACGTCTTCAACATCATACCGCGTGAGAACTTGAGTCAAAATAGGTATCAAGCCGATGAGATCCTCAGTCTTGATAAACTCAGGGTGAACCTTCAAAAATAATCGCATGTCTTCAATCATCCAAAAGTTTTGATATTCCTCGGTTCGACTCATTACGCCTTTCCCCGTTAACCAAGGTTTCAAAAAAACGTCTGCACTCAAATAACCTTGAGGATCGCTAGAAGTCCCACCTAAAAGGTTTTTGTAAATTTGAAGGACTCCCTCATAGTCTTCTACTTGAGCCTCCTGCTGGCTTTTATCCCACTCCAATGCTTTTCGATCTTGTTCTTCAACCGGACGGTCGTTTGCCCACGCGGTTGAATCTGCAAGGTGACTCGAGTAAGAAATTCGGTGACGCGGCCCGCGGTGGAGAAGATAACCAAGGATGTGGCGCGCCGTAAGCCAAAGCGGCTTTAAATCTTCATTTTGAAGAATCTCTTTCATCCAGGGGATGTAATGGCTAAAGTCAGGAATATCTGTCCAGGAATCGTGATGATGAACGTCTATCACCATCAGGCGATATAGCAAATTCAGGGCTTTGCTGTGTCTCTGATTCACATCCTTCTGCCGCAGCGCCTTCTCAAGCTCATAAGCAAACAAAGGCCGATAATGGGGTCTTTGATATTTGTCGAGAATCATTTCAATAGGCATCGCAATATCTTGAGTGTAATATACATGAGAAAATTTGAAATAGAGCTCAAGCAGTTCTTTGACAATAGCGTGACTATAAACCACTCGTGAGGCATTCCCGTAAACAAAAAAAACCGCCGGTAATACTTGGCGATCGATCTCTTCTGTTCCATTCAGTTGAGACGTGAAATCCTTCGTCATTTTAAAAATATCTTCACGAAGAGCGCCCACCTTTGCATAATAAGATATTTTACTGAATAGCCTCTTCCACTCCCCCTTTTTTTGAGGGTCATTTAAAATGTTTCGCGCGCGTTCAAGCTCCGCCTCCATTTCTTCGCGAATCAAAGGACCAAACGCTCCATCAAGTTGATAAAGCTTCTCAAGCAAATCTGAAAGTTCATGAGGATGTTCCTCTTCCCGCAACTGGCGCACGAGATCGATTACGAGACTGCGAAGTATTTGGTTCGCTTTATCTATTTCGTTGCGAGACGAAGTTGGCCAGAACTTAATGTGGTGTGGGCTGATTGCATAGACTTTACGTACGATGCGTGTGAATTCGCTCAATTTCCATTTAACAATCTCGCCGATAGCAGTTTCATTTATTCTATAACCGCTTAACCACTTTTCTATAGCAAGCACGACATTTTCTGAGCCGCCCAATTGATTCGGATCCTTCATTGCTTCCTCTTCCAAACTTGAAATTGGCTTATTGATTGCGGCAATCACCGTTGCGGTAAGCTCTGGAATCTTTGCCAGCTCCCTTAAGATTGGCGACTGCCTCCGACCCTGGACACTTTGCATTTTTTCTGTTAAATGTTGAATTGTCGGAGTCATTTTTTTCGGGTCCACCTTCCACTGTCTGCCATCTTCATAGGAAGCGCGGCTGGCCAATGCTTCTGCAGCCGTGGGTACCACAAGATAATCATCTGGATTTTCCTGAATTAAGGCAATGAGAGTGCCTGGTGGCAATATCCTGATCGCCTCTTCGCTTCCACGTTTTACCGCCTCCTGAACAATTGACTGTGCCGCAACACACGCAGGCTCCAAAATCAAAGGCTTAAGAATCGAAGCAATATTGTTTCTCACTTGCCAATCGGAGCTTCCGTAAAGCAAAATGGCGAGATTGCGCAGCACAAAATCATTTTTTCCTTTCCTGATCAAGGCTCTAACTCCTTCATTAACAGCATCCCAGGACTCTTTAAACTGCTTGTCTTCCAGTAGTTCAAGAAATACGATTGATATTTTATCCTCATTATCTTTGATCTCAGAAAATTCAGCTAAAATTCTTGCGGCTGCTTTTCCGCGATTTGCGGGTGCTTTCAAAAGCCTAATCAGCGAAGAAATCGTGCGGGGCTGCCGGGGAAGCGCTGAAAGAAAAATTTGCTTTTCCTCCTCGGTATTGAGCAGTGTGTTAAAAAATTTTGCGATTAATTCTCCCTCATTTGGTTTCACTAGAAAAACGCTAAAAAGTTCTAAAACATGCTGCTTAAGAATTTCTTTTTGAAACTCACTTTCATGACTCGCGCTTGAAATCAACTCCGCAGCAAAAACCCCTCTCACAGGATCAAGAAGCCAGCCCATCAATTGTGCCGGAGAAATGGTTTTGGCAACTGCTTTCGACAATTCGCCATTTATATTTGCGTCCTTTAAGCCAATTGCAACTGCTTCTAGCGCATATTCACCTTTTTTGCTGTCCTCCTGCGCAGTTTTCACTAATGCCTCGCGCACTGACTGATTCCAAAACAGTGCGGTTCGATGAGGCTTTCCTTCTGTTTCTTGAGCTTCGCGACCCGCCTCCACCAAAAGCAGTGTTTGCGCTGCGTTTTCTCCCTCTTGTCCTGATCGTTCAAGTGAAAGCAATAACCTTTGAATCGGCTCGCCTGAGGAAAAGAGAATCATTCTCGCAAACCATTTTTGGATGTTCTGATCCTGCGAGCTTGCCAAAATGTTAAAGAGCGTCTCTTCGACTCTCTTTGACCGAACCACCTGCTTTGCGAATATTAACATTTCCTGTTTGACATCCTCTCCTTCGTGGCTAAAACACTCAAAGAGAAGAGTTCTTAAGCCGCTGTCTGATAAGCGATCAAAAAAAATGTCCCAATCGGTTTCATTAAAATAGAGTGTATGTTTAGGAGGATTCATCATTTTTGAAACGGCGCTAGAGTATTTAAATAAGTCATTTGGATTTCTCAGAGACATTTTTGCAAGCGACCTTGCCGCTGCATTATTGAGCGTCTCCTGACCGACAAGGTGTAGCAATAAAGGAACAGCATCTGGCCCTGCCCACCCTAAGAGAGAAATAAGATTTTCTTTCCCCTGAAGAATTTTTTGATTACGTTGATATTGACGTTCTGAGCGCTGATATTGAGACTCGGGCTTCCGATACAAAATCCGAATCAAACTTGGCAGAGATGTGTCCTGCAAACGGCTTATCTTTTTCTGGATTTCGCCAATTTTTTCCTTGTCTTCGAGGCCTTTCAGTAAAAAGTGAACCCGTGTTTGTGTCCAAATATCCTTTAACCAGTGAGCGGCTTGTGTTAACGGATTTCGTTCCTCTTGATCTATTTCCGAGGCAATTTCACTCACGGCCTGATCAATATGCATTGCCCCTCCTTCTTTCCGCGCTTCGGCACGGTAGGCATTGAGGCGAAAACGTGTCTGTGGCTGTGCCTCTTTCAAATACACAGGGTGAGATTGATTAAGTTGCGTACGAGCTTCCAATCTCATCTCCTTTCCCCACCTTAGTTCGCTGTGGGATGCCTGTCCCCTTTCGAGGTAACTATCACCTAGCTTTTTTTTCTTTAGGGGAATGTCCCTGAACTCCAGCATCTTTTTCAAGGCAAGAGCTTGCTTATAAATTGGGTTGATCGCCAATGCCGTGTCCATATATCGCTCGAGAGCTTTTCCCAAATTGTAACGAGCTAACGCATAATTC
>JAHFHD010000075.1:9027-11617 GCA_023247075.1 Candidatus Omnitrophota bacterium
ATTTGATCGGGATCACCCTTATAGTGAAACATGACCCCCAAATTATGGTGCGCCTCGGCATAATCAGGATTTAATTCAATCCCCTTCAAATACATGTCAATGGCTTGATCCAAATAACCACTGTCATACAAACCGCCAGCGAATGTGCTGTAAAAGCCAGAGTGAATGCCTTCCCGAGCGCTTCCGATTTCAACGAGTGTGGACGGATTGTAACCAGGGATGCTGATCCAATTGAGAGATTTAACTTCTTGGATGGCGTTGTGCGATTGAATGCTTCCTTGAGGAAGTACAAAAAGCGGCGTTGGGACTGAAAAGCTTGGATCCACTCCGTAAAAACTTCCATCGGAAAGATGGGCGATCAAAAAGACATGTTCTTGTGATACCTGTGCTTCTTGTTTGCTTAGCGGTTTGAAAGGAATGCCGAATTGCAGAAGAAGTTTTTCAAGAAGCGGTACGACACGAATGGGTAATTTTTGGGCTATGAACTCTGGAACATTGGAACGATAAGAAACATATCCATGATGTATTTGGACACCGCCGCTTGAAGCAGGAATTCCTGCCTGCTCCAAATAACGATGCATCACTCTGCACCTGCCTTGGCAATTGGGATTCTCTGTAATTGAAGAGGCTTGAAACAGTTCTTTTAAACCAGATTCTCGGCGCCGCTGCTTCGAAAGCGTGCGCACCTTTCTAAGTATCTGATTAATCGCTGCGATCTCCACCGCTCTCACGCGGGCTGAATCTGCGCCAAACTTTTCTTTCGCCTTTACAATTGCTCCCTTCAGCTCATCAAAATCAATTCGTTCAAAGGGATGTCGATTAAGCTTCTCTGCAAGCCGCCTCGTTCCTCGTTCCAAGATAAGGCTGATGAACTCAATTTGTATGGTCTGAATGGCTGCCTTTACCATAAGTGAAAAGGAGGGGTTCTCCTTGGCTGCGCCCAATTGTTTGAGCCAAGCGGCGGCTGCTTCCTTTTGAGCTGCTGTGAGCGCCCTATTTTTTATCTCAAAGAAGGATGGGACAGGTTCACCTCCTTGTCTCCCAATTAATTCGATGCTGAGGCCAAAGATAGCTCTAATGAGATCCGGATTCACGACCTCTTCTCTCTCGGCAAGATAGGTGGCAGCTAGTTTGAAACGTTCGGCAAGTTCTGGGAAAAGAAGCTCCTTTGAGCTGAAGGGAAGCTCACTTAACACTTTTCGCAGCTGAATGAGTTCCCTTAAGTTAATGTCTTTGGCAAGGAGGAAAGAACTGTGCTGATAGAGCTCGTCCCCGCTGCTAGGCACTGTCACATCTAAAAAGCCGCTTGGAATTTTTTCTCTATCCCCGAACTGAAGCTGAATGTGATCGGTTAAAGAATGAATGACTATGGCTTCCTGCGAAGCATTTTCCATTCCTCCCCGAGGCCACGTAAAAATCACCCGATCTTTTTCAGTTTCAAAAATGGCTGTATTTAAGGCTTTTTTGAGATAAATCTGCGTAAGAGAAGTCGGCGCCTCTTCCCCGCCCGCTCGTTTCTCGGCGAACAAACGTGTGGAGTTCGTCGTAGAAACTTCCTCCAAGCCGCTTCCGTTCCTCGCCTCGGGACGATTGAATTGATCGGTATCTCCGCTTTGGAGATTGTCCCCTTGCTGCTCCTGTTGTTTACTTTCCATCTTGAGTTTGGATCTGTCTCTTTGATCATAGATCGAAATAAAACGCCCTGCGTTTCTATCAAACATAAATATTCTTGAGATTTTTTCGAGAGGTATATTTTGAGTTGTCGACGGGAGGTCGCGATCGCTGTCTTTTACTTCCGGATTTTCAGATCTTTTAATTTCAAAGACAACGCTTAAAAAACCTTCTTTTGGATATTTAGAAAACTGGTCCGGCCAAAATGCATAGCTAATCGCAGCTGTTGGCCAATGCCAATACATTTTGTAGCCTGGTGTTTTATCAATTTCAAGACCGTACTTTAAGACATCCTCTAACGTTTCCTGCGAGAGCCTCATTCCTCGATAGAGATAATGAACCTCGTCATCAATCATACCGGCTTCTTTTCGAAGATGTGTAAACAGTGCGCGCTCCCCTTCTGGCACTTCCGTTTCATTTTGAAAGATGAAAGAACTCAAATCACTAAACAGAGCTGGTGCCTCTTCCAAATACACAGAGCGAGATTGATTAAGTTGCGTACGAGCTTCAGACCTGTCACCGCGCCTCAGTTCGGAGTGGGACTTCTCTCTCTCCCTCAATTTCAACCTGGCACTGTCAGTAACGCCGCTGGTTTCATAAATCTTCCCCTGTCCCATGTGGATTTCGTTGCGCGAAGCTCGCCCATGTCTCTTTTCGGTAACTTTTTTGGACGGTGAAGGCGGAGGAGATTTTTCTCTATCTTTCTCACGGATTTTATCGAGATTATTTAGAACCGCTTTGAAAGTGTCTTCAACGATCAGGTTCACATTTTCCTGAGAAAGCAGCTTTTTACCGGTAAAACCTGACTTTGTTATAGAGCGTTTTGTAAATAATTCTGGGAAGTCTGTAAGAAATTGGTGGGAGCCTATCTTGAGGTGAAGCGCTTTATGAATTTTCACAAGAAGAACCGTTTGATAAA
>JAHFHD010000160.1 GCA_023247075.1 Candidatus Omnitrophota bacterium
GGCTTGTGCTTAAGGGGATGCCAAAGAGACGGGTGAGTGCTGGTGAAAGACCCAGTTTATTTCCTAAGACTGTAATGCCTGCAAGTCCTAGTTCTTGAGCAGCTTTGGGGAGTACTGTTCCAATGCTTGCTAGGAATGGAAGACTTTTTGAAATGATGGAGGCACTTAAGCTTTGAGCAATGTTGGTGAAGGCAAAGGTAAAGGCAGGTGGAATGTGAAACTCTCTAGCAAGGATTGAAACTGCAGTGAAAATGAGACCATTCAATCCACCGGTTGCAATGTTAAGGATTCCACCAAGACCTGTGGGGTCAGTTAAAGCGCCTAAGACACCTCCAGAGATGAAGTCTTTAAGGATGGATGAGCTGAAATTAACAAAATCAAGTGCAATCAAACCAAAGTTGTAGCCAAGGCTAATGACAGGAGCCAGGATGAGTCCCGCAATCAGACCTAGGATTCCTCCCTTTTGATAACCGAAGAGAATCCCGTCACGGGTCATTTTAAGGAATTGACCAAAGTGAGAGACTGCGTTCTTTAAGAATTTAAATCCTGCCTTTCCAATCTGAAGGACAAAGCTGCCTACGAGCTTCACCCCTTCAAAGATTCTCTTTCCAAAGTCAATGAGTCCTTGCCCGATTTTAACAATGATGTTTAGGGTGAATTCAATGACGGTTTTAACAACCTCTACAATTTGAGAGATGACTCCTGTGATGAAGTTAAAGACACTGACAATGGCATTTTTGATTGCGCCAAATATGGCTTTGATGAAATCCCAGATGAATCCAAAGAAGGCGCCTGTTACTTCCTGAGCCTCTGCGTTTGTGAGTAATGTTTCAATGTTTGCAGGAGAAACTGCTGAGAGGGTGACGCCATCCCATTGGGAATTGAATTCTTCAATTGTTTTGGTGAGGGTTTCTCCATGGGGACCTACATTGATTTCATAGTAAGTGACTGCTTCATCATCTATGGCTGTGACCACAATAAAGTGATTGCCGTTGACATGGACTATTGCTTCTTTGTCATGAGTCAGTATTCTCTTGAGTTCATCAAGGTCAATTTTAGTTTGGAAGAGGTTTATGCCTTGGTGAAGGTGTGCAGAATTAATGCTTCCATCAGGAAAGGCAAAGGAAAGCTGGTGAAGTGAGAAGGTAAACAGAAGAAGGAAGGAGGTCAGACGAAAGAATTGATGTTTCATTGAGTTGTGGGGTGTTTAAAAGAACACCTTGAAATTTCTTTTAAACTTTATTCATCTCCGTTTAATGCTGCGAATTAGGCCGAAAATAAATAGACCGAGGCCTGAGAGAATAACAAGGCGCATTCCTTCTCGAGCGAGACCGCCAATATCGCGAGGAATTAAAAAGACGCCATTGATGAAGCTGCCAGCAATCACAACAGTAAGACCGGTTAGCCAGAGAAATTTGGATTTCATTTGGTAAACTTGGTAGACAAAATCTTGCCAGTTTCAAGATCTATTTGATGAGCCAAGCCACTCCAAGCACCTCCCCATAATTCTTTATTTTCTGTTAGCCATATGTTCATGAAAGCATTGGCCTGACCTTTTACCCCTTCGGGTTCCTCTACTGTCCAGATTTTGTTTCCGTTTTCATCAATGCAATGTACGTTTCTTGCACCTTCTTCATCGGGAGCAGTCATAACAACCACGGAACTATCAAACTTTAATATTTCCCAAATTTTTGTCCCAAATTGAATTATTTTTCGACTATTATGCGAAAAGAAACTTAATAAGCCTTCAGTTTTTTTAACATCTTCAATCATAATGACCTTCCATATTTAAACCACTCTCTTTCAAGTTCTCTTGGATTTTCTGTCAAAATCTCAAACTGTGTTTGATTGGGATGATTAGGAGACGTTGGATTTACCGTAGACTCTCTGATTGCAAATGTTTTATTCGGAGGAGGAATAAAATCTGAAACCATTGTTGGTTTGTTTGGAAGAGCAAGTCGTTCCTTTAAAAGTTCTGCGAAATCTCGATTTGTATTTTGAGCTTCCAACTTTAGAGCATCAAAATCAGTTTTCTTCATAATCCATGGACGGGCTACGTTCGCCTCTGTATGCACCCTTACAAACTCCTCGTTTTCCAAAATGGAACCTGAACGAATATATTCTGTAACAGGTGCGCCTGGCTTATGTGGTAAAGGATCATAAGACGCTGGGTAAGATTTATTAATCTCTCCTGCATCCTTAGAGAATTTTAGGTCTTTCACCTCCTCATAATCAACATATTTTCCTACAGCACGCCTGAGGTCTTGGACATCGTCTACTTCCCGTAACCATTCGGTTTCAAATGACGAATTCTTAAACAATTTGGAGAGCACGCTTGCATCTTCCGGTGCTGAGCTTCTGAGTAGCCTCCCTACAAAATCGGCTACTTCAGTTTTGATGACGGCTGCTCCAGCTTCAGCTGCTGATTTTACTGCTCCCCCAATCATCGCAAGATCAAGGACACGCATCAACTCGATAAAGGAGTTTCCACTGAGGGAAAGAAGTTTTTTACCTGCCTCTGAGAGGTTTCCGTCGTGCACGTCTTTCCAAGCGCCTGTAGCCTCATCCGCAATTTCATCCAAGCGGTCACCAACACGGATGGTGTCAATAAATCCTTTGATGGTGGCTCGAAGAAGTTCATTAGAAGCGGTTTGTTGAAATAGGAGAATGTCTTCAAGGATGCTGTTTGTTTGGGGTTTGACAAAATCAAAGATTTTGTCAACGACAAGGTCAGCATTATCTGCAAGCTCATGACGTTTGATGTCAAAAGCTTCTAACCATGAAACATGACCTTCAGGGAGATTGTCTACTGGTTGATTGTTTAATGCAAAGTTCCAGAAACTTTGGGTTGTGTTTTGATTTCCTTGAATCAGTTGATTTCTGAGTCCTTGGTCTAGGTCAATTTCAAAACCAGAAGTAACTCCATCTGGATTCACATTTTGAGCAATTTGAATGGCTCCTGAAACCTGTTCACCGGATGAATTCTCATAATCAAGGAAATGAGTGTTTTGAATGGCTGTAATGGCTCCGTTTGAATAATAATTTGTTTCACCAGTGCTCCAGTTCCTTGCAATACCTGATTGGATGGTGAAACTTCCGGTGGGATTGTCTTTTAAGATGAGTGGTTCATCTTTGGTGCCAAAGAAGGTGATGTCTGTGCCTTGACTGTTTGTCATATCTACAGAAACAACCTCGGCGTCACGGACAGTCAGGGTGAGTGTGTCTTGTCCATTGGTGAAAGTCATTTCCCCATTGATGAGAATGTAACGGCCTTCACCATCAATGCCATATTGACCGGTTTCAATGTGTGTTCCAAATTGGCGGGAGAGGATTTGAGTTTCATCTTCGTTTAAGACAAAGTGATTATTGCCAGTCGTGTATTCATGGACGATGGTGCCGTCTGGAAGTGTGCGAATGAGATAATCGTGAGCTTCACGTTTGGCTTTGAAGTAGTCACTTACGTTTTGACCTGTTGAAAATATGGATTCAACCGTGTCTCTGCCTAAGATTTGACTCGCATAGAGCTCAAAAACATCGAAGATGTCGCCACTCCCTTTCTTTGAAGCCAAACTTGCGATTTGAGAAAGGTAATATGCCTTTTGTGACAGGGTTACATTCTCTCCTCCCAGTGTGACAATGTTGACAAGAGATGTTTTGAGAGCGCCTCCTACGCCTCCAAAGAAGCGGGTGAATTCATTGGCATCATTTGATCGACTCGTAAGACCTTCAATGCCTCCTGCAAGACCACGCAACCCAAGAGAAATGAAAAGTGGGTTTATGTCTAATGCATTTGCAACTAAATCTGTTCCAAGGCTAATACCTGCTGCAAGAAACTCTTTATTTAATAAGAGGTTCTGAATGGATTGAAAGAGATTAAAGGGAGGTCCTCCCCCTCCATTTGGATTTAAAAGTCCTTGAGTGATTTGACCAAGGCTTGTGCTTAATGGGATGCCGAAGAGACGGGTAAGCGCTGGTGAAAGACCCAGTTTATTGCCTAAGACTGTAATGCCTGCAAGTCCTAGTTCTTGGGCAGCTTTGGGGAGTACTGTTCCAATGCTTGCTAGGAATGGAAGGCTTTTTGAAATGATGGAGGCACTTAAGCTTTGAGCAATGTGGGTGAAGGCAAAGGTAAAGGCAGGTGGAATGTGAAACTCTCTAGCAAGGATTGAAACTGCAGTGAAAATGAGACCATTCAATCCACCGGTTGCAATGTTAAGGATTCCACCAAGACCTGTG
>JAHFHD010000076.1 GCA_023247075.1 Candidatus Omnitrophota bacterium
CTGTCCCCTAAAGGGGCTGCGCGATTGTTCTCTATGTCATCCCCGAAATCTTTTGTCGGGGATCCAAAATCTGGATTCCCGCTAAGAGCGAGCGGGAATGACACGAAAGAGAAATTTTAAATCTTTTGTGGGCCGTCCCCTAAAGGGGCTGCTCGATTATGTGAGTGGGCAAAAAAAGTTAGTTGCTTCGAATCAAGTTGGTCTTATTTGAAATCTTTTGTGGGCCGGTAGTTCAGTTGGGAGAACGCCACAATGGCATTGTGGAGGTCAGGGGTTCAACTCCCCTCCGGTCCACCAAGTTCTCTCCAAAAAAGCAAATAAAAACGCTAACGCAAATTTTCTAATAGATTGTGTTCCATTATTAAAACTTCGCCGAGGTGGCGGAACTGGCAGACGCACTGGACTCAAAATCCAGCGATCGCAAGATCATGCGGGTTCGACTCCCGCCCTCGGCATTCTTTAGAGTCTAAAACGGAACAAAATATCGAAACAAATTCAAGTTCACTTGTGAGGTGCCGATAGTTCTGTTTGAGGTAAAACGTGGAAAAAGCTTCATACAGTTGTTCATCCTGTCAGTGGTCGGGAGATGAAACAAAATTTTCAACCAAAATTCTCTCAATCATGTACCGACCCAAGCATGACGCGATCCAGGCGTTCAAACAAATCAAGTGTCCCAAATGTCGGGCGCTTGTGACGATTGTGTTTGAAACGTTGGATGGCACACTCGCGAAATAATCTTCTAAAAAACCTGCGGAAAAAATCAGATTAAATTTAAGATTTGTGGAACATCACCACAAAAGCAACGGCAAAGTCACGTTCGTGAGCCATGGTCAGCTCAAAGCAGGCTTTGGTTGGTACGCTAAGTTTTCGGCGTGCTTCTACTGAGAGGTAAATAGTGGGAGCTCCCCTTAACCCGCGAGTCACTTCAATTAGGCTAAATGCATAACGGCCCTTGCCGCCCTTCTTTGCTTTAATCACTGCTTCTTTTGCGGCGAATCGGGCAGCAAAATTTTCATATTTATTTCTTTTCTGATTGCAATAGCTCTGCTCTGCTTTGGTAAATACCCGATTCAAAAAACGCGCCCCACCCCGTTCAATAGCTGTGCGCATGCGGGCAACGCTGCAAATGTCGATGCCCGTGCTAAACATCATATTGTTCATGAAAAATATCAGGACTTCAGGAAGTAAAAAATGAGGAGGGTAATTGCAACAAAAAGAAGAACATAAATACTATTAAAACGCAGAAAATCACGGACGAGATCAAAAACGTTTCGGTCGATTTGATCCGGCATCTGGAATCTTTTTCCAGTTCGGATGGCCACAACCTGTTCCTTCCGGAATCGGACAAAAGAGCCGCCAATTCGGTAAGCGGTTAACTTACCCCGTTTCTTCAGTTTTTCAACTTCAACTTGATCCACTCCAAGAAACGTTTTGACTTCTTCTTCAGTAAGCAAGCTGTCGCTCATAACTCCATTTCTTCAAAAGTAACCTCTAAATAACTCTTACTCTTCTTTGCTACGACTTAATCTGCTCGTCTTGAATCCATTTGTCGATGGCCGCTCTGTTAAACTGCCATTCGCCATTTTGAAACTCGGCGGGAATTTTCTTCTCTACTGCCCAAGCTTCAACCACTTTCGCTTCCACCTCTAAATACTGGGCAACGTCACGAAGCGACAATATGCTTGCGGTTGATTTACTGGAATCTTTTAAATTCAACATGATGCATTTGCCATCCAAAATAGCTCCCTCTGCCACGACAAGTGACGGAGTCCGAATTTCCCCTTGGATGACAGCAGGTTTTACAAGTGTAATGGAATCTGTCGCAACCAAACTGCCAGTTACTTTACCAGCAATGACTATTCTTTCGCCGCTAATATCCGCCCGAACATGCGCATTCTCGCCAATCGTCAAGTTCCCGCATGTTTCAAGCCTCCCCTCAAAACTGCCATTGATTCTCAAATTGACTGGATCCTTAAATATGATGGTGCCCTGCATCCGCGCATCAACATCTAAAATTTTCTCATCTGGTTTGTCTTTTCGGGCCACGGGCCACCTCCTTAGATTAGGAAAGTATTTTAGATGAATCAAATGGGGGTGTCAATCTTCGAACTACTCTGAATTCTAAAGGATTTAATAAGCGAGTGAGAGTTGATCTCGGAGCCAATTAAACATTTTCTTCGAGGTAGCGCGACAAACTAACTTGGTGGAGCCGGTAATCATAAAAAAGAACACGGCCCGCTTTGACCCATTCAACCGCAGCGCGGCTGATGACTGTAGGATCGTTTACTTCAAACCCCTTTACGTACGCATCGCTGTAGATGACGACTAAAATGTTTGGGTTCTTTGATACTTTAATTACATTTTGCATCAATTCAGCCGGCGGCGTAGAAACCTGCGCCAGCCGAATCACTACAAAATGGAAATAGGATTTGGCAATTTCTTGAAACAATTCATTTGGGTAGTGAATCGTCTTAACATAATAAAAATCCTCCGGAAAAGAAGCCTGAATATGCTCTTGAAACTCGTGGTCATCTCCTACAATGAGCACGTGCTGCTTAATCAATTCTTCAGCCTTGGAAACAATCTCTTCGTTTTGAAAGGGCTTGGTCGCAAAATAGTCACATCCCATTTTAATGAATCGATCTCGCAAGTCGTGTCTGCCCGTCAAAATGATGATTGGAATTCCAGCATATTGGTCGCTTTGTTTTAAAATTTTAAAGAATTCAATTCCGTCAAGGCGCGGCATCATGACATCCAAAATAATTAGGTCCGGCATTTGTTTCCTAACTTTAATAAGACCTTGAAGTCCATCCATACCGGTAAAAACTTCATAGCCTAAAGCTTCAAACCGAAGCTGAAGCAATTGAATAGAATTCAAGTCATCATCTAAGAGTAGAACTTTTTTTCTTCGCATATTTAAACCTTCCGATTAAAAATTTATGCTTCTCCTATTGTTTCTTTCATCTGCTTAAGCAGCTCATCTCCATTGACTGGCTTCCTGAAGAATGCGCAAGCACCTTCCATCCTGTAATCTTCTTCACTGATGGCCGCTGTGCCAGTCATAATCATGACAGGGACTTTTCTGTCCGTAATCTGGTTGACTTGCTTGAGTGTCGAATAACCATCTAACTTCGGCATCATTACATCCATCAAAATAAGATGGGGCTTTTGCGCCCTAACCTTTAAAATAGCTTCTTCTCCATCCGAAGCATGTTGAACGCGGTACCCGCCTGACTCAACGCGCAGCTTGAGTGTTTGCGCAAGCTCCAAATCATCTTCAACAATCAAAACAATTTTATTTCCCATGGGTCTGGATGAGGATGAAGAAAGGCAGGGAGATGCAACTTGGCCAGGTAAGCCAGATTGAATCGAGCTGTCTCGCCTTACCTGGCGCAAATTCCACCTGACACGCGCAAGCAAATCATCTGGTAGAAATGGGAGGAAAAGATAATCGCAAATCCATTTTGAATTAGAAAATCGGTTGAGACTTGCCTGGTCGGTGAGAATCATTACCGGTGCCGAAGGAACCACTAATTCTTGGTCGAATTGCGCAAGAATAATCTCGAAATCTGCTGAGCGCGTCAGTAAATTTGCCACAATCAAGTCTGTCCCTGACCTTAGCTGTTCAGCAAATTCCTGAACTGTACCCGCTTCGCATGCCTCAATATTTTGAGCTTCAAAAAATGCTTTGAGTGAACGAATTTGATCGAGATCGTCAAGAAACAGAATTTTCATGTAGCATTGCCTTTAACGGTTGCTCATTACAAATAAGTTACTTTCGCATTTACAGTAAAATGGTACACTTACCTATTTTCCATTGCAAATAAGTGCCAATTAGGAATAAAGCTTTCTTAAAAAAGGTGTGGGCGCGATGCGCTTAATCAAAATTTCCTTCCTCGTTGTTTTCTGCGCCTTCATACTCTGTCTCATCACATGGAAGCCCTTAAACACTCAAAAAAAATCCCTTGATCTACCAAAATTGAAGGCACTTCTTAAAGGAACAAATGAAGACATTCCTGAGCTGAGCGCATTGTTGTCACCGCTCAAAAAAATCCTTCCACCGCTTAATTACATCGGATTTTTAACAGACGCACCGGCCGATCAATTGTCTTCAGACATCGCTCAATTTGAGCGAGTTGCCCAGCGAATCTTATGCCCCAGCATGATTGAAACAAAGGGATTATCTCCAGTTGCCATTTTCTACACAAAAAATGTGGCGATGGAAGATGAGTTGGATGTTCGCGGCTACGGATGGGTGGTTAAATTTGCAGACGGGTTCGGAATCGTTAGAAAGAAACCATAATGGGACTTACTTTTTTACTCATACCTTTGGCGCTTGGTTTTTGCTTCATGAATTTTTTGCTCATAAACACAAAACTTCCAAATCAACTTTTCTTTAAGCTTTCCATTTCCCTGCCAATCGGTTTTGGCATCATTTCCATTATTCTTTTCTGGGCTCATCTTACAAATGGAAAATGGGCACCACTTGTGACTGAGAGAATTGCAATTTTAATCGCGACCACATTCATCATTCTGTGGACAGTTATTTCAATTCGAAAATTTTCCATCAAAGCACAAAATAGAAATGAATCATCACTTTGGAAACGTTTGAAACAAACTGTCACGTCTCCATTTCCCACCCAAAGCAACTTGAAACTTCTGTGTATTGCCGTCACCCTCATCCTGTTTGCTTTAAATGTTTATGATTACATTCGGTATTTTTTAACCAATTCAGTTTCTGAAACATTTCTGTATGGCGGATGGGACGCTCGGTATTTCTGGAATTTGAAAGCCAGTTTTTTTGTTCGAGAACCAGAAAAATGGAAACGTATGTTCGACCCAGTGCTTTCCTGGTCTCATACAGATTACCCTTTACTTTTGCCCGGCTCTGTCGCTTGGGGATGGAACTGGCTCCACAATGAAAGTGCGGCTGTTCCAATTTTCATCGAATTTTGCTTTTTCATCTCAATTATTTGTCTTGTCATCTGGTATTTCATCTCCTTCAGCTCAGTATGGACTGCGCTTCTGGCAGCTTCGGTTCTGCTCGGAATTGAAAACCTTCGGTTCTGGTCAATGACCCAATACGCTGACATCCCCCTTTCATTTTTTATGACCACCTCATCCATCATGCTCATCTGCGCTCACCGAACCAAAGAAACAACTGTCCTTTTCCTTGCTGGATTATGCGCAGGCTTTGCTGCTTGGACAAAAAATGAAGGGATTCCTTTTGTGTTCTGGTTGGGAATTGGAATTATTTTTTTAATGCTTGGCAAACACAGCGCTTTTCAAAACCGAAAAAAAGAAGCTTTGTTTCGGTTTGGACTCGGCCTCGTGATTCCTCTTACGACAACTTTTGTATTAAAAATTTTCCTCGACCATTCCGGAAATGAATTTGCAACAAGCGGACAAACCGCGCAGCAATTGGTTTCAAAAATTTTTAATCCTGCCACACTCCTCACGCTCGGAAAAGCCTATTTTGTTTTCACTACAAACTTTCACCAGTGGTCAGGCCTCTGGATTCTTTTTGTCTTAGCATTTCTAATTCACCTGTGGGTTCGCTTGCGTCAGGAAGTTTTTATTCTGGTATTTCTCATCTTTGCCATCGAATTAACCTATGTCCCAATCATCCTGACGAGCCCCTACGGCCTTCTCGTTCAAGTCCAAACATCTCTTTCGCGCCTCTTACTTCACACAAGCATCCTTGCGCTCATCTATTCTTTTGAAATCATAACCTCCTTGGTCTCACCTCTCCCCTCCACGCAATCAAACTCTCTTTAGAGAAGCCTCAAAATTGCCGTTACTTTTAAGCAACAAACAATAACTTTGTCATCCTGAAACCAGCACTCACAGCAAAGGTTGAAGAATCTAGCAAACGCTAGATTCTTCAGTTCGCCCCACAAATAAATTTGAGGGGCACCTTCAGAATGACATAGTTTTGGGAGTGCTTCAAAACGCTAAACAAACACATCTTGAGCCCATGATTTTTTTGAATAATCGCCCGAAAGCACTTGCCATTATCCCCAACTACAACGGGGGAGATTTGATTCTCAGGTGTCTTGATTCCGTCTTGAGTCAAACGTACAGCCCCATTGAAACCATTGTAGTCGACAATGCTTCTACTGACGGCTCGCTTGCGCAAATCAAAAAAAAATTCCCGAAAATCAAAATTATTGAGACAGGCTACAACGCAGGCTGGGGCATTGCCTGCAACATTGGAATGAAGGCGGCTGAAAGCACTTACATTGCACTCATTAATAATGACGCTGTTTTGGAGCCGAACTGCGTAGAAGAAATGGTGGTGGCTATTGAACTGAATCCATCCTATGGCTCATGCGCAAGCAGAATTTTACTCTTAGACCAACCGGAAATCACAGAAGTATGCGGACTTGCCATTTACCCAGACGGCTCTTCTTGCGGACGAGGCAGACTTGGCCCCGCTGACCAATTTATGAACGTTGAAGAAGTTTTTTGCGCAAATGATTGCTGCTGCCTCTACAAGCGTACGATGATTGAAGACATCGGGGACTATGACCCTGATTTTTTTATTTACTGCGATGAAACCGACATTGGATGGAAGCATCAGCTTGCGGGTTGGAAATGCGTTTATGCACCGAAGGCGGTTGCATACCACGCCCACTCACGAGCAGCGGGAAGTTACTCGAATTTTAAAGCGTACCATGTAGAAAGAAATCGAATTTTCATCGTGCTCAAGTATTTTCCACTTCTCATGCTTGTTGCGAGCTTCCCCATTTCCGCTTACCGCTACTCATACCAGTGGTATCTTGCAACATTCAAAAAAAAGGGCGCGCTCGCCCATTACACCAAAAACAACTCACTCCTGTCAGGAGTCAATATTCTGCTCAAAGCACACATTGATGCGCTTAAGAAAATTCCAGTCATGTGGAAAAGGCGGCGCGAGTTAAAAAAAATCAGGAGAATTAAAAGCCACGAATTAAAAAATTTATTCACGGCGTATGGCATTTCGACGCGCCAAATGGCAAGCTATGAGTAGATACGCACTATTTCGTAAGCGTGTCATTCTGAGACGCCCGTCAAAATGCGTGGCGGGTAAAAAGCCCGACTTGTCCACCAGTGATGTGGCGGAAGAATCTCGCGTTCGCTAGATCCTTCGCTACGCTCAGAATGACATAAAAACAACGGAGGAATGATGATTCAAATTTTTTCAAATTCACTTGGCGATGAAGAGTTAAAAGCAATTGAACGAGTCTTTCAATCGAAGTGGCTTGGAATGGGGCCAGAATGCGCAGCCTTTGAAGAAGAACTTGGAGCGCATTTTGGTACGAAGAATGTTCTTTTAATCAATAATTGCACAGCTGCAATTTATCTTTCTCTAAAAGCGCTCGGAATCGGCGCGGGCGATGAAGTGATTGTCTCAAGTGCTAATTTCGTAGGCGTCGCAAATGGCATTATTGAGCTTGGTGCAAAACCTGTTTTTGCCGATGTTGACCCAGATTATTACGGAATCATCCCTTCCGAAATTGAACGCCTGAAAACCAAAAAAACAAAGGCAGTGTACCTGCTTCACTACGGCGGACATCCACTTCCTTTTGATGACATCAAAAAAGTTTGCGGAGACAAAATCTACATTTTTGAAGACAGTGCCAACTCAGTCGCATCCAAATACAAAAATGCGTACTGCGGAACACTTGGTGACGCTGGAGTTTTTAGTTTTGACTCGATGAAAACGCTCGTCATGGGTGACGGTGGCGCACTCATCCTAAAAGATTCAAATGCTCTTGACCGGGCGAAATCGCTTCGCTGTCACGGCTTCGCAGCAAATACCACTTCAGGTGTGAACGCCATGAAATCAGGAACTCAGCGCTGGTGGGAATATGATTTGGTGGGAACATCAGGACGTTTTATTTCAAATGACATTTTGGCGGCGATTGGGCGAATTCAACTGAGGAAGCTTGCAAGTTTTATTGACCGCCGAAAACAAATTTGGGATTTTTACCAAAAAGAATTTAAAAATCTAAAAGGAGCTGTGATTCCACCGGAGCCAAGACCTGGAACCACAAGCTCATATTACCTGTACTGGCTCAGAATTCCGAAAAGGCGGGATGAACTTGCCAATTTCCTGAAAACTCGGGAGATTTACACCACGTTTCGCTATTTTCCACTTCATCAGGTGAAATTTTACGGCGCGAATACCCGTCTGCCAAATGCCGAGCAGATGAATGAAATCACGCTCAACCTGCCCGTCCATCAAAACTTGACGAATAGCGAAATTGAAAAAATAGCGGCGGAAGTAAAATCCTTTTTTAAAGCATGAGCACAACTAAGGCTTCAAGCGACTCGCCAAAAAGTTTGTCAGATTACCTCATTCTGTCAAAACAAATCGAAGAATCAAGAAAGTCTGACCATTCTTCAGTCCCGCGAACCATCAAAATTGCTTTGCTCACCAGTTTTACCTCGCATGGAATTAGTGAAGTCCTACGAGTGAAAGGTAATGAGCTTGGAATTAATGTGAAATGTTATTCAGCTAATTACCAGCAATATGCACAGGAAATACTGGATTCAAAAAGCAAGCTCTACGCTTTTGAACCACGCTTCATTATTTTATTCATTGATTCAAGGACACTTTTGGGCGAACACTTCCTCATGCCCTACCTCACAAGCGACCAAGAAAGAAAAAAATGGATTGAAGAAGAATTAAACCAAATTACTTCTCTTGTAACCGAACTCAAATCCCGCTGCAAAGCTCAAATCCTGCTTCACAACTTTGAAGTCCCAACATGGTCACCACTTGGAATTCTTGAAAACAAACAAAATTTTGGCATCGTAGAAGCTGTCCAAGAATTAAATTCGCAGCTCAGAAAATTATTTAAATCCGACTCCCAAGTCTTTCTCTTTGACTATGATGCGTTTTGCGCGCAATTTGGAAAACGAAATATTGTTGACAGTAAAATGTACTACTTAGGTGACATTAAGTTGAAATGGGATTATTTGCCCGACCTGGCAAATGCTTATCTCGCCTACATAAAGCCGCTCATGTCCATCAATAAAAAATGTATTGTGCTTGACCTCGACAACACACTTTGGGGCGGCACCATTGGCGAAGACTCACTTCAAGGAATCAAGCTCGGACCAACCCCGGAAGGTCGTCCGTTTCACGAGTTTCAACAAGTGCTTCTCTCTCTTTGTAAGCGCGGAATCCTACTCGCCATTAACAGTAAAAATAATCGCGAGGAAGCGCTCGAGGTCTTCAAAACGCATCCTCATTCTGTGCTCAAGGAAGAACACTTCGCTTCAATTCAAATTAATTGGGATGACAAAATCGCTAATCTCAAAACAATTTCCCGTGAGCTCAATATTGGTTTCGACAGTCTTGTTATGATTGATGACGACCCCTTTATTCGGGAAATGATTGAGTCATCCCTTCCAGAAGTAACCGTCGTTAACTTTCCAAGCGACTCTTCTTTGCTCGTACAAACACTCATGGACTCAACTGACTTTGGCACCCTTCAACTCACAAGCGAAGACCTCGCAAAAAGTTCTGCCGTTACGGCAGAAAAAAAACGGATTGAACTAAGAGAAAAAATTTCTGGTCTTACAGATTACCTGAAAACATTGGGTGTCACCATTTCAATTGAATCTCCCAATTCGTACAACATTCCAAGAATTGCTCAGCTAACTCAAAAAACAAATCAGTTCAACATGACCACGCACCGGTACCTTGAAGCCGAAATTGAACAGCTTTCAAAAAACCCTAATTTTCTGATTCTTGCCATCGATGCCAAAGACAAATTCGGCTCTTACGGAATCATTGGTGTCGCCATTGTCGAAAAAAATAAAAGCTTCTGGCAAATAGACACATTTCTCTTGAGCTGCAGAGCACTTGGGAGAAACATCGAGACAGCAATGCTTGCTCAAATCATTCACTTGGCTCAGAAAATGAAAATAGAAATGCTTGTTGCTCCTTTTATTTCAACCGAAAAAAATGAACCAGCGAATGGGTTTTACGCAAAAAATGGTTTCAAGCAAGACGTTTCATCAAAAAAAGGCGATGAAATTTGGAAATACAACCTTGCTGTTCCATTTTCATTTCCAGACCATATTCAAATAACGCAAAGCATCACCCGATGAATAAATTGACTTGCCTCCTTTCAAAAATTCTAAAGATTGATGAATCTCAAATTGGAGATGGTCTCACTCAGAGCTCCACCTCCTCCTGGGATTCAATGAATCACTTGCTACTTGTTGCAGAAATTGAGAAAGAATTTCAGGTCAGACTCACCACAAGTGAAGTTGTGGGCATGAACTCGGTTAAATCCGTGAAAGAAGTTCTAAAAAATCACGGTGTTCAAATTTCGACTTAAAAGTTTTTCGAGGCGTCTAGATGCTGTTTAATTCGGTTGAATTTGCAATCTTTTTCACAGTTGTTTACCTACTCTATTTGTGCATCGCACACAAGTGGCAGAACTGGCTTTTGCTGCTTGCAAGCTATGTCTTTTATGCTGCTTGGGACTTGCGCTTCCTCGCGCTCATTTGGCTCATCACCGCCATTGATTTTTTTTGTGGACTTCAAATCGAAAAATCTAAAGACCGTTCCACCAAAAAAAAATACATGTTCCTCGGCATCGGCTCAAACCTGTTGATTCTCGGTTTCTTCAAATATTTCAACTTTTTTGTGCTCAGTCTGCAGCATTTATTCATGTTTCTCTTCGGCTTTTCAGGTGACCCAATGTTCTTTCACATTGTGCTTCCAATCGGCATTTCTTTTTACACCTTCCAATCCATGAGCTACACCATTGACATTTACCGTGGAAAAGTAAACGCTGCAAAAAAAATACATGAGTATGCGCTGTTCGTTGCCTTCTTTCCGCAACTGGTTGCCGGACCCATTGAACGCGCTGAGCGCCTTCTGCCCCAGGTTTTAAACAAACGAGTTGTGACCCTTCAACACTTCTGCGATGGAATTGTACTCATCTTCTGGGGACTATTTCTTAAAGTGTTTGTTGCCGACAATCTCGCGCTCATTGTGAATCCAATTTTTGCTTCAGAGCCAAAGGGGCAAGGGCTGAGCGCTTTGGTTGCGCTTTATGCTTTTTCGTTTCAGATTTTCTCAGATTTTTCAGGTTACACGAATATCGCCCGAGGACTCGCAAAATGCATGGGATTTGAAATCATGGAAAATTTCAATCTCCCCTTCTTCGCTAAAAACGTACAGGATTACTGGCAAAGATGGCACATTAGCTTGAGCAGCTGGATTCGTGATTATTTGTACACTCCTCTATTTCTAAGTCTGAGGAAATTTTCAACCACCTCAAGACTTTACGCTTCTTTATTAATCACAATGGCAGTCATGGGACTTTGGCACGGAGCCTCATGGCTTTTTGTTCTCTGGGGATTGTTTCACGGAGTTTTACTCGTTGCGTATGCAATTCTAAAACCCGCGCTCTTTGACAAAATCAAATTAAAATCTCAAGCTGCAAAAGCGTTGTGGACTTTGCTTGGAATTATTTTTTTCTTTCACATTAATCTGATTGC
>JAHFHD010000009.1:0-5991 GCA_023247075.1 Candidatus Omnitrophota bacterium
TGGAAAAACATGGCAATCATCAACAGTCTATCATCCTGACGGAATACATATTCAGTACGAAACTCAATACAACGAAATGGAATCTGAGGCACGTTTTATTGAAAGAGATGAAACAGGAACTGTCACTGCTAATGTTGAGAATGATTTTCAAAATGACCAGGTGACTTTAAAGGAGCGAAGGTTTTATCAAGGGGAAGGCAATGGGAAGAAGCTTCTTAGAAAATACATGTACCAGACAGACGGCAGAACTATTGGAAAAACTATTCAATTTGAACATCTATATGAATTACCTTTAGGCAATCGTCAATTGAAGCTTGAAAAGGTGACAGATAGCGAGGAGGGCGTGAAAACATTTGTCCAAATCTATTCCCAAAGCGTTACTCAGCCTGAAGAATATCAGCTTACCGCTTTCCCTTGGCAGAAGGTGATTCAGCTTGATCAGGTGTTCTATAAAGTAGCAGTGGATGCAAGTCAAGCGGTTACTGTTATTAATCTCACGGATCAAATAAAAACGTTGATTGATCAAAACAAAGACAGCAGTCTCACAGGCATTGAAGCATTTCAAGCGTTTCTTGCGTTAAAACAAACAAGCAATCCCAATCTCTCACTTGCAGACTTTGAAACCATTCTTCCTTCAGTTTTGAGTTCCTCTGAATTGAATGAATTTCAATTACGCAGGAAAGTTCAAGACGTGATCGACGCCCATCAAAACACAGTTCTCAAAGGCAAGACCATTCCCTTTAACGTGATGTTTGAAGTGTTAAAGGAAGCTGTGGGTGCAAGACAAGTGTCGATTACGCTTAATTCTGTAAATATCATCTCTAGTTCAACTTATACGATTCAATTCACCCGCTCTGATACTCAAGAGAGCGCGCTTGCAAGCATTCGCATGAGTAATGGCAAGTTTTTAGAGAAAACGGTGCAGATACTTGTCCGCATCAATAATGTCCAGCTGGTACAGACAGAGAAGAAATATAGCTATGGCAGCGGAACATGGACGCAAACGTCACAGACAGACAATGAGTACAATAACATTGGAAAATTGATTAAGCAGACAACAACCGTTTACGCTAGTGGAGTTCTCTCAACGAAAACGGTGCAGACATTTGTCTACATTAATAATGCCCAAAAGGTACAGACAGAGAAGCAATATAGCTATGACAGCGGAGCGTGGACGCCAAAGAAGCAGACAGACAATGAGTACAACACATCGGGGGCAGACGTTGGAAAATTGAGTAAGAAGACGACCATACTTTACGATAAGGGGAGTCCCGCTACAAAAACAATTGAGTCGCCCACTTATTCCTATAATAGAACTTCTACCGCTGTAGAGCGCTTTGTTTAGCGCAATGGAGCTTGGGCAAGACCGTGGTAGTCTGTTTTCTGATCACTTCTCCAGCAGAACCTTAAGGCAATTCCGAAAGCCAGCGGCTGGCTGTGGAGCGGAACAGTTCTCATTGTTTTGCCAAGTAGTTTTGGTGATGCATCATATGTTGTCGGAACTGACTGCAATTGTCACTTCGTCATCTCTTGTTTTGTCTTTCCATGATGAATTCCTGCGCTCAAGGCGTTGCTGTGGTCAACATTGACTCCGGCTTTAGCGCCGCTTGTTTTGCGAGTCTTATTTTAAATCCCTACCTATGAAAGTCATTTTTCCTACTTTCTAAAGTTTTTAAGAAACCTTACTTTTTTTGAGGTTTGTAAAAGAAAATTGGGTTTTCATTTGCAAGTTATGGATTGGTGTGGGTATTCTTTGTTTTAAATGCGGCGGAGAACGCCGAAGGAGGTTTTAAAAAAAATATAAAATGAATACAAATAAAAAAATTAAAAAATCCCTCAGTTTTGTTGTCCTTACCGCATTTCTTGTTACTCAAACATTTCCAGTTTCAATTCAAAATTTGACAGGTGTTCTTTATGCTCAGGGGCTTGAGCCTGTCGGAGTTTCTGACGCGGGAAGCAATGTTCCTACTATTCCGCTTGATCATGCTGACTCTAGTATTTCAGAAAATCACTCTTCTAGCGTGATGCCTAGCAGCAGCCCCATGCCAAGTGACCTTACTATTTCTCCGGTGAATGGTGGAACGCATTTGGATGAACATGCTGAACTTCATAAGGCGGTTGAGAAAGCAGAGGAAGATTACCGAGTTGCAACGGGCGGTCACTTTCATACTGCAGATCCAGCGGCAATCCAAGAAGAGCACGAAGCGGTTTTTAATCTTATTCGTTATCATGATGTGACTCATGCAATCGTAAAAAGCGGGAATTGGTCGGATGAAAGTATTTGGGCCGATGGAAAAATTGCGAATAAAGATGCGAATGTTTTGATTGCGCTTAAAGATGCGGATGGGAATGCGATTACGGTCACTGTTGATGATGTGATTGAGACAACATTCCGCACGATTCGTGTGGATGGGCATTTACGTTTTGCAACAGATAAAGACACTGGTTTAAAGGTAGACACAATGGTGGTTTCAGTGACTGGCCACTTGGAAATGGGCACAGAAGCAAATCCCATTAAAGGTGATGTAGAAGCAAAACTCGTAATTGCAGATCGGGGTGACATTGATATTACGTGGGATCCAAGGGAACTCAGCCGCGGCTTAATTTCTCATGGACGGGTGACCATACGTGGGGAAGAAAAAACAGAGCAGCTTGATTTGGCGATGCCGGCGCTTAAAGGACAGAAGAAACTGGTGCTTAGCGGTGTGCCAACGAATTGGAAAGTGGGGGATGTTTTAATTGTTCCAGCAACAGCGAGTTCAGGAAATCAAGATGAAGAAGTCCTGATTGACCGAATCCAAAATGGGGAAGTTTATCTGGCAGGTTTTAATGAGAACGGAACACCTAACAAAAATTGGAAAGGACTTAAATTTAATCACACGCTTCCTCAAGATATGAGTGCTTTTGTGATTAATCTTTCTCGCAATGTGGTGATTGAATCAGAAAATGTGGGCTGCGCAAATGTTTCAGCATGCAGCAACTTGACGATGGGGATTAACCGCAGGCGAGGGCATATTATGTTTATGCACGGCGCTCAATCTAAGACCAATGTGCAGTACCTTGGGGTTTACGGAATGGGGCGAACGGACAAGCGCACCCCCCTTGAAAGTCCCGAGTTTGATGCTCAAGGAAACCGCATTCCAGACACAGGACACAATACGGTAGGGCGGTATGCTTTTCATTTTCACCGCGGAGGAACCGACAAAGCTCCTGCGATTGTCAGGGGACTTGCGATTGTTGACAGTCCCGGCCTTGGCCTTGTGAATCACTCAAGCAATGTAATTGTAGAAAATTCCGTAGCTTACAATGTTGTGGGTTCAGCTTGGTTTACGGAGGTTGGTGATGAAGTAGGAGTTTTTAGAAATGTGACAGCAGTTCGTATGACGGGCTCTGGAGAAGATATTGAGAGTCGAACAAATATGAGCGCGGGAGTTCACGGTGAAATTGATTTTGGGCACAGCGGCCACGGATTTTGGCTTCAGGGAGGTGGAGTGAAACTTGAAAATGTGAGAGTTGCTGGGGCGGCAAATAGCGGGATTATTTTCTTTACCCAGGCGCTTACAGAAAAAGGACTTCCTTTGGCACAGATGAAACTTTCAGCTCTGAAAAATGCCGCGCTTGGAACCACTGGCACGCTAGATATTGGAAGCGTTCCTATTTCGCTCAATGGAGCGCTTGTGATTTCATCCGGCACCGGCATTCAAACACGCTTCCATCAATTGGGATCATCACACGGGGTGCGCAGTGAAATTAAAAATGCGAAGGTGTATATGACCAATTACGGAACCGCTGTGAATCTTGCTTACACTCAGAATTTGACCATCAGCGATTCAATCCTGATTGCGCCGCAGGACTTGAAGAATTATCCTTGTTCTTGGTTTTGTTTTGGTAATGCGGTGAACGGCAATCACGTAACGGGAAATATTTTTTACGAGAACATTACAGCGAAAGGCTGGAACTTGGCCATTAGCCTTCCGCAGAGAGGGTACAACAAAGTGGTGGGTGGTCACTTTGACAATCGGACGGATATTTTCATCAGCACACTCAATGACCCTAATCGTAAGATTGACCTTCTCTTAAGTGATGCAAATTTTGAAAATGTGGAAGCGGATTTTGCAAAGGGACTTCCAAGAAGGACGATTTACCTACAAACGAATTTTGATCCAATGAATCGGGACATTACCACCCTTTTCACCCGGGACATCATTACGATGATTGGTCATGTTCGCTACAACGGCAAACAGCTTTATTACAAGGAACAAGCGGCAGATTTTGTGCCTTTCCCGGAAGGCAAAGCTCAAAGCTATGTTCCAAGTGAGTTGATTGGCAAAACCAATCAACAAATGTGGGATGCGTATGGGCTTGCAATTGGAGAGACTGTGGCTCCTCAAAATGCAGTTTTTGACCGGACATTGAATGCATTGGTAGGCGACCCCGTTACTTATCAGCCGCGAATATACCTTGCATCTCAAATGTATATTCAAAATGAAAGGAACGTGCAGGTGATTTACCACATTTTGCGGAACGATGGGAAGTTTCAGTGGAATCTAAAGACAACTGTTCCCGGCCCTTTGAAACAAGGCTGGAATCTTGTGCCGGTCAAAGTGGACGGACAAAATCGAACAATTTTAATTTATCTTGACCAGTCACCGCCTGAAATTGCGATTTCAAAAGACACACTTCAAAAGTTGACGGTTAATCCTGACGACGTGAAAAAAGGATTCACCGTTACAGGGACAGTCAGTGACGACAGCACAGGCTCAAAACCTCTGGTCAAACAATTCAGCGGTGACGAACTTTCAAAAAAGCCAGTGCAAACAAGAGAGGATGGAACTCGGTTTATCGAACTTCGAATTGAGGTCTCTGACCGCGCGGGAAATAAAGCGTCCCAAACACTTGAGCTTAATCTGGATGACAATAAGATCAAATCTCAAGTCGAAAAAAGAAAGCAGCTTCCTTTAAGAGGGGTGCCTAAAGTGTTGCTGTATTTATTGGGTTTTCGTAAGGACCGCCTTTTGGCGATGCGAATACTTCTGCCTGCACCAATTAAATAAATAGATGAGGGGTCGGGGAGTTTTAAAACTCTCCGACCTCCCGCCCTCTTGAAAGTTTAAAGTAACTCTAATCGTCAGCCAGCAACATTTAACCTTCTCCTGATACCTTGTGAAAATAAATTTTAACTCGAATTTTAACTTGTGTTCTATTTTTAAAGTTGTACAATTCCCAAGTCATATTGAAAAGGAGGTTTTCTGCAAAGAAAGTTTTTGCGGTATTTAACCCAGTAATGTTTTCAACCTGCAATCGAATCATTTCTGCAGTACTCATTATTTGTTTCACCGCTGTTAGCATCTTCCAAGATGCTCGTGTCGCTTCGGCAGCAGAGCCGCTCAATCAAATAGTCCAAATACAACAAATTGTTTCAGATTTACCCGAGGCCACTGCTTCATTGGGTGAAAGCCATATTGGCAGCTCCGGCAAAACAATTATTTACATTCAAGACGCCCACGATTCTCTTGAAGCTCAAGAGAATATTGCAAAACTCATTCACCATTTAGTTAAAAAACGCAACGTCAAAACCGTATTTGAAGAAGGTTTTGAAGGCGTTGTTCCTACAGACAAATATTTTCGAACCATTCATAATCCTGAGATTCGGAAAAGACTTTCTTATTTTTTGATGGATCGATTAAGGCTGAGCGGCGCTGAGTTTGCGCATATTAATCGAAGGGAAAATTTTAATTTAATTGGTGTCGACAATTTAAAACTTCACGCTGAAAACATTGAATATTACCGGCGGGCAGCGGAGGCAAAGGAGAGCGTTGCCAGTGATTTGAGTGAAATCGAAAAACACCTTGAAAGGCTAATTAATCAATATTTCCCAAATGATTTCAAGCGCTGGCTTAAAGAGAGAAAAAGGTATGACGATGGAACGCTTGATTTAATTGAATACCTCAGGCGGCTTTCAAGTTTTGGAAGAACATATTCTATTTCAAT
>JAHFHD010000009.1:6001-32448 GCA_023247075.1 Candidatus Omnitrophota bacterium
TTTCGATTGAATCGTTTCCCACCGTTTCGCTTTTGCTTGCTGCGTTTCAAGCTCGTGATGCGGAGTTAATCAAACGGGTTCAGAATCAGGATTTTAAAGCACTCTTTAGCGAAATAAATCAATTTGAGGAGGCAATTGCAAAACAAGCCCTGACTGATTCAAGAACCAAGCAAATTTTTAAATACCACCAAGCGCTTTCGGTCATTAGAAAATTGAATTCACTTAGCGTGGCAGGTGAGGATAATCAAAAAATACGTGAGGCGCTTCATCTATTAAAAACAGACCGCGTTGCCGAATTTATTGTTGCTCAAACCAATCAATCGATTGTACTCTCAAAAAAGTGGGAACGTTTTATCGATGCTGCCATTCACTTTTACATAGCGGCCTCAAAGCGCGACAGAGTTTTGGAGCCCTATTTGGATGATTTTCTTCACGATTCAAATCAAAAAACGGCAGTTCTGGTTTACGGAGGTTTCCATCAGAAAAATTTAAAAGCTATTTTTAAAAAGAAAAATCTTTCCTACCAAATTCTCACTCCCAGAATTTCAAGCATCAGTAAAGTCCACGAAGATTATTACAAGCTCTTGATGACAACGGGACATTATTCTTTTGAAGTTCTGCCAAATGCGCATGTCGCAGTGTCTCCAGCGCGTGTTTTTGAAGTGGTTGGCGCAGGCGAATTTCCCGAATATCTTCAGAGTCTTCCAGTTGGAAATTGGGCAATTGACGAAATTGATGGGTTAAAAGTGTTCCACGGCAGCGCGCAACATGCCAATATGCACTCAGAATTACGAACTGACTCAGAACCAGCTACGCCATTGACCCCTCCCAAAAGTTTTTCATCCAAACATTTTTTTATGACACATTGGTTTTCAACATTGGTTTATGGACTTGCTGGGGGTTGGATATTTACACAAATCACAGCCAGTTTATTAGGCGTTTCTCCGGCCTATTTTTTAGAATCAATCAAAGAAATTGTAGTGTTGCAACATGGATCTGGAGTTTACTTTGGCCCTGTTTACTGGGTCATGATTTATAGTTTCTTGGGTTTTATGGCACTTGTAGGTCTTGGTCTTACCAAGATAGAACAAAAAGGCAAGAAGACGCGGTCTCTTAAACAGCTTTTAGTTGGACATAAGAATGCTCCTTGGTATGTTGCCGGGTTTTCAGATGCCGCGACCAATCTTGGTGCTGACGCAGGAACTTTAGTCGATCGACTTGTGAGATGGGTCGGATTACAAGGAACTGGGTTTTTCATGAGTCAACCACTTGAAACATTGTCGCAGGTTTTAATTTTTGCAAAATTTTGGAGAAAATCAGGAGAAGAAACTGAGGTTGCAGTTACTGAAGTGCGTTTCTCTGGTTTTTGGGGAGCCTTTCTCCGCGCTTACCATGCGTTCTTCCGGGGCATTTTCTCAAATCCTCTAATTATTGCGAGCGTTCTCATCGCAGCGAGCCTCATCGCAGAAACAGTTTTAGGATGGCCTATGGAAGTAACCGTTTGGGTTGCGGTTGCTATCACGCTTGCTTTTACACTTACCTCCGGATTAAAAACGATCATGTTCACAGATATTTTTATGTGGTTTCTCGGAATTGGGATGCTTTGGAAAGTGACAACCGCCGTTTTGAGTTATCGATTTTTTGATGTCTTTGGTATTGGCGGGGTGTTGGGTGGAATGTTCGGCCTAAGAGAACGTATTATTCAATTTAACCCCGCTCGCATTGCCGGCTCTCAAATGCCAACAGGAGAAAGTTACATGCATTTTTTTGGCAATATTGATCTACATAAATTCTTAACTGATATCTTTAACTACAACTTCACATCATCTTGGGTTATTGGTGTAATTTTCTTGGTTTTCGTTTATGGTTTTAAATGGCTAGGTGGAGCAAATGGCGGTGGATATGGGACATCGCGTGATATGGGAGCAATAGATGAAATTAATGCCATGAAAGCGAGGGCAGTTGCCGGAATCAGTCACACCAATCTCAAAATCGTACCTCTTCTCATTATTTCGGTGGCGTCACTTCCTCTCATGGCTAAAATTTATAATCCAGAGCTTGCATTTACTGTGACCATTATGAAAGCCATGCATCCTGGTTTTTGGCCTGCCATGATGGCACTTGCATTGTTTACGATGACGGTTTCACCCATAGCTACTCAGGCGAATCTTGGCGGAGGGATTATGGCTAACGATCTTCACAAAAGATTTTTGGTTCGGTGGTATTACAAGTATGTGTTAAAACGGGACATGCCAAGAGAAAGTGAAGATCCAGCTCTTGCCAAGCATCTTATTTGGGCTGGGCGATTTTACACAGCGTTAATTGCAGTCCTCGGCGCACTCGCCGCTTTTAAGTCGAGAAGTGTATTGTGGGCGGTAGAAGAATTTTTAGATATTGCATCAGGCGTTACATTCATTACGCTTGCAAAGTTTTTCACTTGGCGCATCAGTGCTATCTCTGAAATCTCAGCGCTCACCATGTCGCTTATTTTTACCAAGTTTTTATTTCCAATGATGATTAAGTACAGCGCATTTGAGGCAACAGGCGCTCAGTTTGGAATCGGAGTGGGAGATTTTGATTTATTTGCCGTCCTTGGTTTTGAGCCTCTTTGGCCCCTTCGAATTATTTTTAATATGATTGTGAGTACAATGGTTGGCATATTATTCACCTATTTAACAAAGCCTGAGCCCTTAGAGAAGCTTGTCGTATTTGTTGATAGACTTGGGCCACCAAAACAAATCAAAATATTTGGTATTCCCATTTTAGGTTGGGATCATGTGTCTGCGGTGGTTGGCGCCAGAAACCCAGAGTACAAAGCCATGAAACTTGGATGGCAATTTGTATTTAACTTTATCACTGGTTCCCTTGGTTTAATTCTCATAGCATTTGGACTTTTGTCACTTGCTTTTGCTGACTGGAAAGTAGCATTTATTAATATTCCTCTGGGGCTTCTCTCTTTTATTTTATTTCTCAGAAATCAAAAAAATTGGTTGATTGAAGAAACCATATCAGATCAATTTATTGCTAAGCATCTTGAGAGGAATGCTCAAGGAAGATGGATTACAGATACAGATCAAGTGCGCCATCAAATGGGAAAACGCCTAGCACGACGGTTTATTTTTTGGGGACCAGAAATCAAAGGTTACCCGCTGAGTGATTTATCGAGTTTCATTTGGCACCAACTCCGAAGAGCATACCCTTATTTCAAACAGCTTATCTATGGGATTGGATCGTTTCTATATGGGATTTCTTTTATCCGGAGTTTAGGAAAATGGTTTATTCAGGTGGTGAGATTCTTTTATAAATTTATTTTGAAAGCCTTAATAGTTACCGCATGGCGAATTTTGACGGCGCCTAGTGAGGTATTAGACAAGATTAGAAGATTTATTTACGGCAATCGTGGTTTAAATGTTGTGGAACAAATAAATCGTTTTTTATTGTCACTTACTGGTGTGCATCAGTTTCTGTTGTTGGATCGAAAGATTTCTTTGGTAATTGCGAAAAAAGTTCATTTCCCATGGCAGGTTTTTATTGCTGCATTGGAAAAGGCACTTGATGCCACCGAAGCAGTGGACGAGGTTCCTGTTCCTGCAGAGGAGGTAATTAAAAAACAGAGTTTTAGAGAAAAGGTTTCTGTTTTTGGTCGTAAAACGATTAATTTTGTACGTGAAGAGCGTGTAAAGAGTGCAGAAACTGTGAATGTAATGTGGCAAGATTCGGCTGCTGAGTCAGGACGATCTGAGCTTCGGGAGAAAACAAATTCTCAAATGCGTGACAGTGCTGCATTAATTCAACCAGTTGTTCTCCGGAGTAATCGTGTCGCGAGTGTTGAACAAACATCAAACCACAACAATCAATCGCTTGTGGTAATGGTAAATTTTAGAGATTTTTCTGACGCACAAAGGGATGAATTTTTTGCGGGAGCTTACCGGAATACAGAACATCTGAAACTCGTGATTTACAATACAGATGAGTTGGATGAAAGGCTCAAGCCTTTTCGTTCACTTTGGAAAAATGTCCGTGTGATCGAAGGAAATGCAGATGATGCGTATGTCTTGGCGAAAAACTTGAGACGGTCAAAAGCCAACTCTCCTATTTTTCATGTTGTAAAAGGAGAAGTGGGTAAAGAAAGCTTATTAAATAAAGAGGTGAATTCACAAGTGACCCAATTTCGTTACCGCGGCAATCAAACTCAAAATGGAATTTTGAGCACAATACATGATTTTTCCGTTTTGATGAATGCAAATAGCGCGAGTAAATTACGCAAAGGATTTTCTCAATTCGGAATTGAAATCGACAACAATGGTTTCTTTACTGTCCTGGATTCATTCCTCAACCATCTCGACCACGATTTCCAAGCCAGCTACATCATCAAGTACGCAGCGTAATCAAAATCCGCACCATATTTTCATCACATCTTCCTTCAGAACGGAAACAGACACAAAACTTCACTTGAAAAGATGCAGAGGGGAATATACACTCTTAAAGTAAGCTTTAAAAATGGCGGGCAAATTTAAATGATATTTAATCGTTCAATCAAATTTCCAAAGGCAAACAGCTTTTTTCTTTTCGGCGCACGGGGAACTGGAAAAACCCATTTGCTCAAAACCAGATTCAAAAAAGAGAGCGTCTTCTACCTTGATCTGCTAGATCCTGAACGAAATGAAAGGTACACCCTCAGGCCCAGGACATTGACCGAGCAGCTTGCGTCGCTTGAACCAAAGGTCAAGTGGGTTGTTATTGATGAAATTCAAAAAATTCCAAAGCTTTTAGACATTGTCCATCAACAAATTGAATCTACTTCTCTTAAATTTGTCATGACTGGCTCAAGTGCCCGAAAACTCAGGCACGGCGCAGCCAATTTACTGGCGGGCAGAGCCTTTGTCCATCATCTCTTTCCTCTGGCGGTTGATGAAATTGGAGCCTCATTTTCGCTTGACCAAGCGCTTGCATGGGGAACGCTTCCACGGATTTTTTCACTCAAGACATCAGAAGAGAAAAGCGATTTTCTAAAAGCTTATGCGCACACGTACTTAAAAGAAGAAATTACCGAAGAACAGGTCGTACGGCGCTTAGAACCGTTCCGCAGGTTTTTGTTTGTTGCGGCACAAATGAGCGGACAAATCATTAATTTTTCGAAAATTGCTCGAGAAATTGGATCAACTACTCCAACTGTTGAATCCTATTTCGAGATTCTTGAAGATACACTGGTAGGTATTTTGCTTGAACCGTTTCATGAATCAATCCGGAAGAGGCAGCGGGGAAATCCAAAATTTTATTTTTTTGATATGGGACTTGAGCGAGCTTTAAGCCAAACATTGTCCGTCGTTTTGAAACCACACACGTATGCATATGGACTTGCGTTTGAGCATTTTATCGTCAATGAGATTTGGAAGCTTTCAAATTATAAAAAAAAGGATTACCGCTTGTCTTACCTTCGCACGAAAGATGGAGTTGAAGTTGATTTGATTGTCGAGCGCCCTAATCTGAAACGTGCTTTAATCGAAATTAAATCTTCAGAAAGGATTTCAGAAGATGATGTCCGAAGTCTTGAGCGGATTGCAAAAGACATTCCGGACAGTGAATCGTTCTGCTTTTCAAAAGACTCTACAGCCAGAAAAATTGGTTCGATTCAATGTTTGCCATGGCAGCGCGGTCTTGTTGAGATTGGTTTGTGAACTTGTTTGGCATCTTGGGAAATTTTTATGCTAGAATGCCGTCACATTTTCAAAAAATAACCATAAGATAATTACTGGTGCTGTGCTTAACTTCTCATGAATTTTCAATTGGTTGTTAAGTGCGGCACTGCGCAGATTGAAATGGCGCTTTGGCCATTTCAATCTTGACAGAGCACTAGTACCGCGTCAATTTAAATTTTATGGGTCGCGGTACTGTGGACGTCCCAATGTAAGAAGTGATAAATTCAAGGTTGACGCTCCACTAGGTATAATCATGGACAAACTCAAACTTGCTTTACCGAAAGGAAGCCTTGAAGAGGCGACCTTTCATCTCTTTGCCAAGGCGGGCTTTAATATTGTCAAGGGCGCGCGTTCATATTACCCGACTGTGGATGACGCAAGCCTTGAAATTGTTCTGTACCGCCCTCAGGAAATGCCCCGGTATGTGGAAGATGCGGTGGTGGACGCAGGAATTTGCGGTCATGACTGGGTGGTTGAAAATGAAGCAGACGTTGAAGAGCTTTGCGCGCTTCAGTATTCCAAAGCCACGAACCGTCCTGTCCGATGGGTGCTTGCCGTTAATGAAGATTCAAAAATAAAATCAGCTAAGGATTTGAATGGGAAGAAAGTAGCGACCGAGCTTGTGAACGTCACCAAAAAATACCTCGCAGCAAAAAAAGTAAAAGCAGAAGTGGAATTTTCATGGGGAGCGACTGAGGTCAAGCCGCCAAAACTTGCTGATGCAATTGTTGAAGCCACTGAAACTGGCTCAAGCCTTAAAGCCAATCACTTAAGGATTGTCGACACAGTACTCACATCCACCACGCGGCTGATTGCGAATAAAAAAAGTTTGAAAAATGAATGGAAGCGCGAGAAACTGAGCCGCTTGGCCCTGCTCCTTCAAGGCGCCATTAATGCACAAAGCAAAGTAGGGCTAAAAATGAATGTAGCGAAAGGGAATTTGAAAAAAATCCTCGTACTGCTGCCCGCACTTAAGAAGCCAACAATTTCAACCCTCTCAAGTGATGGGTGGTATGATGTCGATACCATTATTGATGAATCAGTCGTGCGTGATTTGATTCCAGATTTAAAAAAGGCCGGAGCAGAAGGAATTATTGAATATCCATTGAATAAGGTTATTTATTAAGGAGGAGCTGCATGCCTTGTGGTCGTAAGAAAAAGAAGCGCAAGATGAATAAGCATAAGCGGAAAAAAAAGCTCCGCAAGAATCGTCACAAGAAGAAAGATTGGTCGTAGTGTTTTTCAAGGCTCGGTCATTGCGAGGCCAGGATTCCAAGCTAAGGCCGAAGCAATCTAGTTTCTGAGATTGCTTTGTCGTCCCGCTACGGCGGGACTCCTCGCAATGACCGGGCCTTTTTATTGTTCCGAACGACACGTATTTTCATGAATTCTCTTGCCCTAAAGTCTCCCGCAAAAGTCAATCTCTACCTTGAAGTTCTGGGCAAGCGTCCAGACGGCTACCATGAGCTTCGCACGCTTTTTCACCGGATTTCGCTCTGCGATGAATTGATCTTAAGAAGAATTCCGGAATCTAAGTTGCTTCTTGAATGTAATCATCCCAAGTTAAAGCGAGTCCAAGAGAATATTATTTACAAGGCCTGGAAACTTTTGAGCCAGGCAGTTCATTTAACGGACGGGGTTCGCGTCACACTCCGAAAGAAAATTCCAGTTGCTGCAGGGTTGGGGGGAGGCTCTTCAAACGCAGCACATTTTCTTTTGGGGATGAACCGTCTTTTTAATTTAGAACTTCCGCGCGTAACGCTGCTGCGTCTTGCTGAGCAAATTGGTTCAGATGTGCCGTTTTTTATTGAGGACACGCGAGAAGCACTTGGACTTGGGCGCGGGGAATTTATCATTCCAGTTTCGGCTGCAAAAAATTATTGGTTTGTGCTCGTCTTTCCTCCATTTGGTCTCGCAACGCGCGAGGTCTATGAACGGCTTCACGCCCCTAAGTTGACAGGGCTAAAACCCACTGTTAGAATCGCTCGCTACTTTTCAGATTGCGAAAAACCGAATGTTAGTTTGAAATTAGGCCGCAATGATCTTTTTAAAGCAAGTGCGGCCATGCGTCCAGAATTAAAAGATTTAATCGCTTTCATTCGTCAGTTGGGTTCAAAGCGGGTATTTATGTCCGGAAGCGGCCCAACAATTGTGAGTCTGCATGCTCAGAAAAGCGAAGCGAAGCGTTTGCTTAAAAGTATTCAGCGCATAAAACCGGATTTGCATGCGCTCATCTGCAAGTCTTATTAATGGTAAGGGTGACTAATAAGTCGCGCCTACCATAATTTTATTGCCCGGTGGTGAAATGGTATCACACTGCCCTTTTTCGCCAGCCGCCACAATACGCGGCGAGCCTCGCCAAGATTTTTGGCGGGAGGCGAATCCGTCCATCGGCGGATAATTTGCCTCTGGACGAATCCGCCGAAGGCGGAGGAGGCAAGATTTGAGTCATTTGATCTATGTGCTTGAAAGTCTTTCTGATAGAACTCATTATGTTGGAAGTACGTCAAAGAGTATTGAAGAACGTGTTGCGCGACACAATTTGGGGGAATATCGCTTTACTAAGGGACATCGACCTTGGAAAGCAATTTATCATGAGCAGGTTTCATCACGATCTAAAGCAGTAAAGCGCGAACGTTTCTTAAAAAGTGGTATTGGTCGTCAAGAATTAAAACAAATACTGTCAAAATTAAGTTAGAAAATTTGCATTGCCCGGTGGTGAAATGGTATCACACTGCCCTTTGGAGGCAAGATTCCTGGTTCGAGTCCAGGCCGGGCAGCCAATTTGTTCATAAATTGCTAGCACATTGTGTACGCAAAATATAAATATCATGCCAATTGTAGATCTATTATCTTCTCTCGGAGATGTATTCAAAGTTTTGTTAGGATTTCTTTTTGCATTGCTCGCTTTTAACTATCAAGAGGAAACAAGGGACAAACGTGAAGCAAAGAAACTGTTAAGAATCTTTTTTCGGGAAGTAAGATTCAATGCAATCTCTTGTGGAAGCATGATCAAAACTGAAAAATTTAGATTGCTTGATACAGATACTCTCCTAAAAATTAAATTCAATTCTTCAATCGATGTAAACGAAAATCTAGCTACCTATATGCTCCTCGTGAGTGATGCAAATTCTGATATTGCAGACTATTTAAGTTTTTTGAAATTTTATACCTCCGATACAAAGAATAGATCAAACGAAAATGAGCGTGGGTTGCATGCTAAAAGAAGTAGAGTGATTGATAGTTTAAGGAATGTACAAGAAAACATTATTTTAGTAAGGGATGAGCTAGCAACACGGCTTAATAAATTAGGAATCCTAAAAAAGTCAAAATCAATTTTTAATCGGTCGCTTTAATTTTTTAAAGCGAATTAACCATCCTCAAGATTACCACGCTTGTTTTCAAGTCCAAAAGAACGTTATAAAACAGAGCTATGTGTCTATGGATCAACATTTGGGCTAGGAAATGGTCAGATTAATTCTATTAAACAATTTTTTGACAAGCATGTGAAACCTCATACGCTTAAGTTAGAATTGGGTGACGTAGATCTGAAATCCTTAGATTTTTTGAAGAAGTACCTAAGTATAGGATATAAAGTCGGTAATTTTTAGTCAAATCTGATAGAGTTATGCTGAAATTAATGCTTTGGATAAAGCTCATAACTAATGAAACTCAAAGAATCCGAAACTATTGAACTCAAACGGTCAACTGCCGAGTTGAAAGAAGCGATTATTTCGATCGCTGCTATCCTTAATAAGCATTACAAAGGGGAGCTTTATTTTGGCATACAGGATGACGGAACGGCTGTTGGTCAGCAGATAGGTAAGTCAACGCTCAAGGATATTTCCAAATCAATAGCGGATCATATCGATCCAAAAGTTTATCCGGATATTGAAATCCGGAAGATTGCAGGCAAGGACTGTATTCATATTGAATTCCGTGGCCATGAAGGTCTTTACTCAGCTTATGGAAGATTTTATCTGAGAGCAGGTGATGAAAATAAGAAACTTTCAACCAAGGAAATCGAGAGGCTTATCGAAAAAAAGAAGAATTATGTTTACTCCTGGGGTTCGGAGCTTTCGGAAACACCAATTTCTAGCGTCAAAGTCTCGACGCTTCGTTCGTTTATCAAAAGAGGTAAAGAGGCGGGGCGGATCGGTTTTTCTTTTGATTCCCCAAAGAATGTTCTCAATAAGCTACACCTTGTTACAAGGCGAAAATTACTTAACGCGGGCTGGGTGCTTTTTTCCAAAACCGGCGGCATTGAGGTCCAAGTGGCTATTTTTGCAGGACGGGACAAGATTACATTTCTTGATATTCAAAGCTTTCACGGCAACCTTTTTGAATTGATCGAAAAAAGCGAGATTTATGTTAAAGAACATATCAATTGGCGTGCTGACCTTTCGGGAAGCCAGAGGATCGAGATTCCTGAAATTCCTGTGCGGGCCATCAAAGAAGCCATTATCAATTCGTTGTGTCACAGAGATTTTACTAACCCCAAAAGTAATGAGATCGCCATTTACAGGGATCGGATCGAGATTTACAATCCCGGCCAGTTTCCTCATGACTACTCGCCGGACGATTTCATCAAGGGAACCGAAGCCAGCATTCCCCGAAATCCTTTAATTGCGGAAACACTGTATCGTTCAAAAGATATTGAAAAATGGGGTTCTGGTTTGCGACGTATCAGCGAAGAATGCAAAGAGGCAGGAGTGAAGGTTGATTTTCAAAAGATAAAGAGTGGTTTTACCGTCATTTTTTACCGGCCTGAGTTTTTAGAGCAAAAGGCTAAAGGTGTGCCGGGGAACAAGAAATCCAAGCCGGTAGAAGGGTTGGTAGAAGGTTCGGAGAAAAGTTCGGAGAAAAGTTCGGAGAAGATTATTGGCGAGATCAAAAAGAATCCGTCAGTCTCAGCGCAGGAACTCTCAAAAACCCTTGGCATAACCAGCCGGGCAGTAGAAAAGCATTTATCGAGATTAAAAGAAAAGGGCATTATAAAACGTATCGGGCCTGATAAAGGCGGCCACTGGGAGATAATCCAGAAATAGTAAAGTGTAGACCATTTCACCTCTACACTTGATGGTTGGCCGCCATGCTAATTGCATCAGTGCTGATTTTAGAAATCAACTTGAAGTTGATTGTGAAGCGCACGGATTGCCAATTTTCCATTGTCCTTTGACAATTCGATAAAGGGTAATTGGATATTCAAACTCGAAAAATTTTCGTTCAAGAGTGGATTTCGGGCAGCTCTCATAACACAGTAAAGCAATAGCCGCTACGCAGACGTCCCAGCAAGCATATTTATTTTCTTTTCGGTCATACTGGGGTAGCCATATTGCAAAGCATTTTATAAACATTTACTTGATTGCATTGGGTCATTTTTTTTGATATGGTATGCCACTTTTAGCCCTCATTTAATTTTCCAACTGATGGGTTTGTGAATCAGTTTTATTTAGGAGGTTTCATTTAAAAATGGAACGTTGTTCATTTTGCGGTCGAGACAGAAGAAAAGAAATCCGAAAAGTTTTTGCCGGACCTGGTGTTTACATTTGTGATTTGTGCGTGCGTGCCTGTCATGAAATGCTTGCAAGAGAACACGCGCAGGGACCAAAGCCATTTGATTTTGCACTCATGGAAATTCCAAAGCCGCGGGACATCAAAGAACAGTTGGATCAATATGTCATTGGTCAGGAACGCGCGAAAAAGCAGCTTGCAGTCAGCATTCACAATCACTACAAGAGAATTAAAAACCGCGCGGAAGATTCAGGAATTGAAATAGAAAAAAGCAATATTCTCCTCATCGGGCCAACAGGCTCCGGGAAAACATTGCTCGCGAGAACGATGGCGAAGCTCCTTGACGTTCCATTTGCAATTGCAGATGCGACCACATTAACAGAAGCTGGTTATGTTGGCGAAGACGTAGAGAATGTTCTTTTGCGTCTTCTTCAGGCTGCGAATTTTGATGTTAAAAAAGCTGAGCTCGGGATTATTTACATTGATGAAATTGACAAAATAGCGAAGACAAGTGAAAATGTTTCAATCACAAGAGACGTTTCTGGCGAAGGTGTCCAGCAGGCGCTTCTTAAAATCCTGGAAGGCACGACTGCGAATGTGTCACCTCAAGGCGGCCGCAAGCATCCTCAGCAGGAATATATTTCCATCAATACCCAAAACATCCTTTTCATTTGTGGTGGTACTTTTTCCAATTTGGATAAAATCGTTGAGCGGCGCGTAACCAATAAGGCAATGGGGTTTGGGGCAAGCAAAAATCAAATACAGCTCAAGCAAAATCGAGAAACGCTCCGGTTTGTGGAATCCGAAGATTTGGTAAAATATGGGTTTATTCCGGAGTTCATTGGAAGATTCCCTGTTGTGAGCACGCTCAGTGGCTTAGAGCAAAGTGATTTGGTTCGCATTCTGACCGAGCCCAAAAACGCCATCATCAAACAATATCAGCAATTTTTCTTGATGGAAGGTGTCAGGCTTGTTTTTCATGAGAGAGCGCTTCACGCGATTGCTCAAAAGGCAATTAAAAAAGGGACAGGCGCCCGAGCACTCCGCTCCATTCTTGAAGATTTGATGCTTGATGTGATGTACGATCTTCCGTCTCAGGAAAATGTGACAAGCTGTTACATCACGCGCGAAGTGGTGGAAGGGCTCGCCAAGCCGGAATTGATTCGCGAAATGCGCCCCATCATCCAATCTGCTTAATTAATCAGTTTTAGTTCAATGCTACTCAAATTTGGCACTTTTCTTTTCCCCTCGCCCCCAACAACAGGGGGAGAGGGACGTGCTTGTTTTCATTAAATAAATAATTGATGCGTAGCAAGTACACAGTCCTCACCCTCTGATGAAAGATCAGTTGGTGGTGAGGACGCAATACAAGCGTAGGGTGAGGGGGAATAAACGGTTCACGATTTTCACCCTCACCCCAACCCTCTCCCTCTTGAAGAGGGAGAGGGGGTTAATTTAAAAAAGTGTCAAACTCGAGGATTTGAGTTAATCTCTTGAGTTCAGTTTGAGGTTTGAAAAGTTCATGATGACAAAGTGGCAGCTCAAAGATTCAACCAAAGAGACAATCGCAGGTTACGGATTCCTCCTGCCGAATTTCATTGGGTTCCTTTTATTTACGTCTCTCCCGGTGGTCGCTTCTTTGCTGCTGAGTTTTATGAAAGTTGACCTCATTTCAACGCCCAAACTATTCCGGTTTGTCTGGCTTGATAATTTCAATCAACTTTTTAAAGACCCCTATTTTTGGAAGTACTGCTGGAATACGGTCGTGCTCATGCTCGCAGTTCCTTTTAGCATGGCCGGGTCACTTTTTTTAGCTCTGCTCCTCAATCAAAAGCTAAAAGGCATTGTCTTTTTTAGAACCATTTATTTTCTGCCCACGATTTGTTCCGGAGTCGCCATCTATGTTTTATGGAAATTAATTTACAACCCGGAATTTGGCATCGTCAATACGCTAATTTCAAAAATAGGTCTTCTGCTTCACATTCCGCTTCAGGGCCCTAATTGGCTGACGGATGAAGCGTGGGCAAAACCGGCACTCATTATTATGAGCATTTGGCAGACTGTGGGCGGCTACAACATGATTCTTTACCTTGCTGCGCTTCAGGGAGTTCCGAGGGATTTGTACGAAGCGGCGGAGATTGACGGTGCAAATAGCTGGCAAAAATTTTGGGCGGTGACGTGGCCGCAAATTTCCCCCACTACTTTTTTTATTGCAACGATGTCCATCATTGGTGGCTTTCAAGCCGGATTTGACCAGGCATACATCATGACTGGGGGAGGGCCAAACGGTTCTACCACAACGATTATGTATTACATCTACAACAATTTTTACCAGTGGCAGGAGATGGGGTACGCAGCAGCTATTTCGTGGATGCTCTTCATCGTTATTTTTGGAATCACTATTTTCCAGTGGAAGTTTTTTGGCAAGCGCGTACATTATTAACTTGAGTTTTAAAAATCGTGTCATTCTGACCCCGAAGGGGGAAGAATCTAACAAACAGCAGATCCTTCACTTCGCTCCGAAAATTTATTCTGCGGGCTTCGTTCAGGATGACAGTTAGATGGAATAGGTCAATCAATATGCCTCAGTTAAGTGAATATGAAAAAGCAATTCGAAATTATGCCTGGCGACTTTTCATTAAGCAAAGCGGAACTTATTTAATTCTGGCAGTGGGAGCGGTGACCATGTTTGCGCCATTTCTCTGGATGTTGGTTACATCTTTCAAGCTGAGTGGAGACGTGTTCTCTTACCAAAAGCCTTGGTGGTTTGACTGGGTTCCTACTTCTTTTGCTTGGGAAAATTATGTGAAAGCGTGGAAAGTGGTTCCGTTCGCACGGTTTTACCTCAATTCAATTTTTGTTGTAGCGGTGACTACGGCTGGACAGGTTACCACGAGTGCGCTTTCAGCTTATGCGTTTGCCAGGCTTCAATTTCCCGGGCGCGACAAACTTTTTTTTGCTTACCTTGCCACCATGATGGTTCCAGGGGCGGTGACTATGATTCCAGTATTCATTTTGCTTCAATACCTTGGCTGGATTGATTCCTACAAGGCAGTGATTTTACCTGGAATGTTTACAGCTTATGGCACATTCATGCTTCGCCAATTTTTCTTGACACTTCCGCGTGAATTGGAAGATGCCGCAAAAATTGATGGATGCGGGTACTTTGGTATTTTTTGGAATATTATTCTTCCGCTTTCAAAGCCGGCGCTTGCAACGCTCACCACATTTGTTTTTATGGGCTGCTGGATGAACTTTATGTGGCCGCTTGTGGTGCTTAATTCGCATGAAAAATTTACTCTGCCCGTAGGGCTTGCTTATTTCCAGAGTCTTCACAGCACTGATTGGACTTTGCTCATGGCGGGTTCCGTAATGATGATTCTGCCAATTCTTCTGCTGTTTATTTTTAACCAGCGGTATTTTGTGGAAGGCATTAAGCTCTCTGGAATTAAGGGGTAATTGCTCTACGGGATTTTCAATTGTGCATGAAAATTCCTTTTCGTTAGATGAAAATACTTGCTCTTTTTTATTGAATAATGGCATGATGCCGCTTAATCAGTATTAAATAGGTACATCCCAAAAAAGGCAGTTCCAATTCAGTGGTAAACCCTCACCCTGTCCCTCTCCCTTCAGAAAAGGGAGAGGGGAAAATGCATTGGAACATTTCTCCCTCCCCCTCGCGAAGCAGAGGGAGAGGGTAGGGTGAGGGTGAGTAAAAAAGAACTGCCTAAAGTGGGATGCGCCCTATTAAATAGAAGGTTTGCTGCTAAAAAATATTTTTGTAATATGACTAATTCAAATGTTTGTGCACTCATCCTTGCCGCAGGTCGCGGCGAAAGGATGAAGTCTGAGTTAGTTAAGGTCCTGCACAAGGCGGCTGGATTTTCGATTCTGGAACATGTCATTCAATCGGTTAAAGAAGCCGGAGTCAGGCGCATTGTAGTTGTCATTGGTTCTCAGGCTAAGCAGGTTCGTGCGTCGCTTCAGAGTGACATCGAAATTGTTTACCAAAAAAAGCCACTTGGTACTGGCCATGCAGTCTTGATGGCCGAGTCCTTACTCAAGAAATGGCGCGGCGAAGTGCTTGTGCTTCCAGGTGACGCTTCTTGTCTCAAAGGAAAAACACTTCGCTCATTTATTGAAGCACATCAAGAGAGTGGTGCATCAGGACGTGTTTTGACCGCTCAAGTGGATCAACCTTTTGGGTACGGAAGAGTTTTAAGGCAGGGCAAACATGTGGTTCGAATTCGCGAAGAGCTAGATGCTTCCCGAGAAGAAAAGCTGATTTGCGAAATTAATTCCGGAATTTATTTGTTTTCTGCGTCAGAACTCTTTGAAAAGCTTCACCGGATTCAGAGAAATAAAAAAAAGCATGAGTATTATCTGACGGATGTCATCAGTGCTTTTGGTGAATCAGGAAAACCAGTTGAAGCGCATCAGATTGACTGTTCCGATGAAATGCTTGGTGTAAATACAAGGATTGACTTGCAAAAAGCACATCAAATTTTAATGGCTCACGAAATGGAGAAGCATTTGGCGAATGGCGTCACAATTGTTAACCCTATTCAGACAGTAATTGCAAGAGGAGTCAAAATCGGTCAAGACACGGTCGTTCATCCTTTTACATGGATTGACCGGGACGTTGAAATCGGCCGCCAGTGTGAAATTGGTCCATTTGCAAAAATCCGTTCTGGAAGCCGCATTCATGATGGGGCTGTCATTGGCAGTTTTGTTGAAGTGGTTCGCACTCGGGTGGGTAAAAATAGCCGAGTCAAGCATCTTAGCTATTTAGGGGACACAATATTAGGTGAAGATGTTAATGTTGGCGCGGGTACCATCACAGCAAATTATGATGGAAAGTTAAAACAAAAAACTGTGATTGAAGATCAAGTGTTTTTAGGGTGTAATACAGTGCTCGTGGCTCCTGTGACCATTCGAAAGAAAGCCAAGACAGGGGCGGGAGCAGTTGTACTTGCCAGACATTCAGTGCCGGCGGGAAAAACAGTTGTTGGTGTTCCAGCAAAAATAATTAAACAAGGAAAGAAATAAGTAACGATGGCAACGGCTGCGCTCCTACAAAAGCAGAAACGAAAATCGATGAAAAAACGGAATCAATCAAAACAGAATAACCGCGAAATTTCTATTTTGGCAGGCAACTCAAACCCTGTTCTAACCAATGCAATTTGCGCTCACTTAGGAGTGTCGGCTGACAAGGCTATTGTAGACCGATTTCCGGGTGGTGAAATTCGGGTGCAGATTCAGGACAATATTCGGGGCAAGGATGTGTTCATTATTCAATCCACTTCAACACCTCCAAACGACAATTTAATGGAACTTCTTATTTTAATTGATGCAGCGCGCCGTGCGTCGGCGTCACGGATTACGGCTGTTTTGCCTTTTTATGGTTACGCCCGTCAAGACCGTAAGGACAAACCAAGAGTTCCTATTACGGCGAAATTGGTTGCAAATTTGCTTGTCAGTGCGGGAGCGAGCCGTATTTTGACACTCGATCTTCATGCAGGACAAATTCAGGGATTTTTTGATATTCCAGTCGACCATTTGTATTCCATTAATGTACTCGTGAAATACTTCATCAAAAAACGAATCAAAGACTTAGTCATCGTGTCTCCGGATGTGGGTGGGCTTAAATTAGCGCGTGCTTACTCTAAAATTCTGGACGCGCCACTCGCCATCGTGGACAAGCGGCGTGAGAGTTCGACGCAAACAAAAGTGATGAGTTTGATTGGCGATGTCAAAGACCGCAATGTGATTATTGTGGATGATTTGATTTCAACCGGAAGCTCGCTTTTTGAAGCTGTGCGCGGCCTCAAACAATTTGGCGCCTTGGACATTTATGCTTGCATTGTTCATCCTGTTTTGGCTGGGCCTGCGGTTGAACGGCTTAAAAATTCAGAGCTTAGGGAACTGGTTGTGAGTGATTCAATTTCTATTCCCAAAGAGAAGCAGATTGACAAAATTAAAGTACTTTCGGTAGCCCCACTCTTAAGTGAGGCCATTCGCCGCATTCATTACAGTGAGTCGGTCAGTACTTTATTTAAGGAAATGTGGGTTTGATTCAGCGGATTTCATGTCATCCTGAGCAGAGCGCCCCATGCGGGGTCAGAATGACATTAGTTTTCAAATTTAAAATTTGATTCAATTTAGGAGGAACAAGCAATGAAAACAGTAGCACTCAAAGCGCTGTACCGGGACCAGCTCGGCAAAGAGCGTGTCAAAAAATTACGAAAGGAAAAACGCATTCCTGCGGTTGTCTATGGTTCAGGTGTGGCATCCACTTCCATCTCAGTTACGCGTGATGATTTTTTTCAAGCAGTTCACACGAAGGCTGGCGGGAATGCTGTAATTCAGCTCGGTGTTTCAGGCGAAAAAAGTTTCGAGAAAACCGTATTGATTAAAGAAATTCAGCACAACGTGCTGACAGATGAAGTCGAGCATGTTGATTTCCAAGTGATTTCATTGACGGAAAAAATTAAGGTACAAGTACCGGTCCGCGTGATTGGCGAAGCGCCTGGTGTCAAAGAAGGCGGTGTGCTGGACGTGGTGCATCATGAAATTGAGGTTGAGTGTTTGCCCACTCAAATTCCAGAACGCATCGATGTCGAGATTACCAGTCTAAAAATTGGAAGCGCGATTCACATGAAGGAGCTCATAATTCCGAAAGGTGTCAGCTTTACTTTGCCTGAAGATGAAGTGATTATCGCTGTTCATGCGCCAAAGGCAGAAGAAGTAGCTCCAGTCGAAGAAGGCGCTCAAGCGCCTGAAGTCATTAAGAAGGAAGGCAAGGAAGGTAAGGAAGATCAGCCAGCCGAAGCCGGTGCGCCGGAAGCCAAGAAAGCGCCCGCAGCCGAGAAGGAAAAAAAGTAAATTAATTAAATTTGAGGTTTTGGCGTAAGTAGAGTGACGCGTGAGGTTGATTGTTGGTTTGGGAAATTCCGGAAGTCGTTACGCGCAAACACGCCACAATGTCGGCTTTTTGGTGATTGATCAATTGCTTGAGTCGCTAGGCCAAAAGTCACCCAAATCCGTTTCAAATCTTTGTTCATTTAGTGAGTGTGAAGTACTTGGTGAGTGCGTGGTAATTGCAAAACCGAATACATTTATGAATGAAAGTGGTTTGGCTGTTCAAAAGCTGGTCAGTCAGTTTGAATTAATACCTGCCTTTTGTCTCGTTGTGCTAGATGATGCGGCTCTTCCAATTGGCAAAATTCGTTTTAGGCCGAAGGGTAGTTCGGGTGGTCACAACGGTTTAGAATCTGTCATTCAAACTCTTCAAACCGAAGACATCCCAAGACTCCGGGTTGGCATTGGCACTCCCACCAAAGAGGAATTAGGTGAAGCGCTTTCAGATTATGTTTTAGATCATTTCACCAAAGCAGAGTTTGAGGCGCTAAAACCACAAATTGTTCGCTCAGAGCAGGCCTGCCTTGAGTGGTTGAAGACTACGAACGAGCAGGTGATGCAGCGGTTTAACAATTAATCGTAGGTATTGGTTGTCATTTAAATTAAGGTGTGCTACATTCTCCACCTCGTTACAGAAAATAGACCTACATGTTTTCCTTAAAAAGGATCAAAATAAAGTAGGCTCATTTTAAGAAAGGTTTTATTTAGGTTAACTATGGCTTTAAAAGCGTATGAATTATTAATCATCACGCCTGTCGGTGTGGATGTAGCTGAAAAGTCAAAGTTTGACGCAATTATTGAAAAGCTCGGTGGGAAAGTTTTGAATTTTGTTGATTTGGGAAGGCGTGCACTTGCTTTTGCTGTAAACAAGCAAAAAGAAGGTGGATGGCTTCATTGGGAGCTTGAACTTGCTCCTGACCAAGTGGCAGCGCTTAAGAAATCGCTACGTTTATTGAATGCTGAAGCGCTTCGGTTTATGTTGACCTTAAAGTCCTCGCGTTTAAAAACGCGTCCTCGAAAACGTGAACGCAAACGCAAAAAAGTTGCAGCGGTTGCTTCTGTGGTAAAAAATTAATTTATTGTAAGAAAGGTCTTATGGCAGCAAGTCTAAATCGGGTAATGCTGATTGGAAATTTAACCCGAGATCCTGAGCTTCGATATCTTCCTTCTGGCCAAGCGGTCGCTTCTTTTTCCGTTGCCGTTAATCGCACGTACATGGCCGCTACAGGTGAAAAAAAAGAAGAAGTTAGTTTCATTCGGGTGGTGGTTTGGGCGAAGCGCGCTGAAGTGTGTCATGAGTATTTAAGAAAAGGAAGTCCTGTTTTCGTAGAAGGGCGTCTTCAAAGCCGCAGTTGGGATGCGCCAGATGGAACCAAAAGAAGTGCTGTTGAAGTCATTGCGCAGAATGTTCAGTTCCTTGGCAAAGGATCTTCTAGGGATTCTAAAGAACAGGATGTTCCATCTTCTCAAGGGGACGCAGCTGCTGAAACAATTTATGACAATAATTTTGGACCTGAAAAATTGGAACCTCAATCCCACGGACCAGTTGGGGTGTCTAAAGAGGAACTCCGGCCTGACGATGAAGTGCCATTTTAGTCTCAAACTTATGGAAGAAGGTAATGTGCAGCAATGAAAACAGGATTTAGAAATTCAAGACCAGTAGGCGGCGGTAGAGGCGGAAGAAGCGGGGGCGGAAAATTTGGCGGCAGCGGTAGAGGTCGCAGTGGTGGACCACCTTCCCGATCATCATCTCGTTTTGGCAGTGACCGCGAAGGGCGAAGTGGCGGCGGGATGCGTGAGCGTTTTTCTGATGACCGAGACGGAAAATTATTCCGCAAAAAAGTATGCCGTTTTAGCAGTGGGAAAATAGCGCTCCCCGATTTTAAGGATGTCGAACTTTTAAAAAAATACATTACGGAAAAAGGAAAAATCATCCCACGAAGGATTACAGGAACCTCATCGAAGTACCAGCGTCTTTTGGCCGCAATCATTAAAAGAAGCCGTCACGCAAGTTTGCTTCCTTTTCAAGCGGATTAAAGGAGATTTTTGTGGAAGTTATTTTAATTCAAGATGTAGAAAAGCTCGGCAAAGCAGGTGACCAGGTGAAGGTTCGGGATGGTTACTCTCGAAATTTTCTTTTTCCAAGGCGCCTTGCAGCTCCCGTAACAGCTGGCGGGCTTAAGTTTTTGGAATCAAAGAAAAAACAAGCTCAAGCCAAACGGGAAAAAGAGAAACAAGCAGCCCTTGATCTTAAAGAGCAGATTCAAAAATGGAGTTGCGTCATTAAGATGAAGGTTGGTGAAGGTGGTAAATTGTTTGGTTCTGTTACGCGCCAGGATATTTCCAATTTACTTGAGAAAGCTGGATTTCCGGTAGACAAGCGGCACATTGATTTGTTTGATTCGATTCACCAGGTTGGAAAGTACGAAGTACGTTTGCGTCTTTATCCAGAAGTAGACATGATGCTTTCTGTGCTTGTGGTTGAAGCTTAACGTCATTTTTTTTGAAATCATCCCACAGAAATTCCAAACCGAAAGCTCAAAAAATCAAAAATTGAAATTTTGACAGGCGCCTCAGCGCTCAATTTGATTTAACCATACCTATGAGCACGCAACAAGAAATTCAGGATCAATCGTTCCAAAAAGTTCCCCCGCAAAATTTAGAAGCAGAAATGAGTGTGCTCGGCGCAATGTTATTTTCGTCCGACGCAGTTTTTAGAGCCATCGAACTGCTTCGAGCTGCTTACTTTTATTCTGAAGCCCACCGCGCGATTTTTAGCGCCATTGTTAATTTGTTTGACCGGAATGAACCAATCGACTTAATTACGGTGACTGAAATACTCAGAAAAAACAAACAGCTTGAATCTGTTGGCGGGGCAAGTTACCTGACACATTTAACTGCGATTGTTCCAACGGCTGCAAATGTGGAACATCACGCGCGGATTGTAAAGGAGAAGTCGCTTTTGCGAAGTTTGATTCAGGTGGCAACTCAAGTGATTCAGGAAAGTTTTGATCCGTCAGGTGAAGGCGGAACCGTGCTGGATCGCGCAGAAAAGCTCATTTTTGATGTGAGCCAAGACCGTATTGAAGGTAAATTTGTTCGCGTCGGCGACATCATCAGGGACTCGATTGAAGCCATCGATAAATTGTACCAGCGCAAAGAACATGTGACGGGCTTGGCGACTGGTTTTCATGATTTTGATGTGAAGACAGCCGGGCTTCAAAAATCCGATTTGATTGTTGTTGCGGGCAGACCTTCCATGGGAAAATCTGCTTTCGTAACCGGAATTGCCGAGCACGTTAGCCTCGTGCTTCAAAAATCAGTCGCTTTCTTTTCTTTGGAAATGAGCAAAGAGCAGCTTGTCCAAAGAATGCTTTGTTCGCACGCTCGGGTTAATTCACAGCATGTGCGAACAGGATATTTGTCCCATACCGATTGGCCAAAGCTAACTAGCGCCGCAGGTAAAATATCTGAAGCTCCATTTTTTATCGATGACACGCCGGGCATGAGCGTACATGAATTGAGAGCAAAAGCGCGGCGGTTAAAAGTGCAGTACGGAGTGGAGCTCGTGATTGTGGATTATTTGCAGCTCATGGAAGGGCGCGTGAGATCTGAAAGTCGTCAGCAGGAAATTGCAGAAATTTCAAGGTCGCTTAAGGCACTTGCCAGAGAATTAAGTACGCCCGTGATTGCCATCAGTCAGTTGTCACGTGCTGTTGAATCCAGAACTGGAAATCGTCCGCAACTTTCCGATTTGAGAGAATCGGGCGCCATTGAGCAGGATGCAGATGTTGTTGTTTTTTTGTTCCGTGAGGAATACTATAATCCCACAGAAGAGAACCGGAACAAAGCAGAAGCGATTATTGCCAAACAGCGCAATGGTCCAACTGGCTCATGTGACCTTGTTTTCTTAAAGGACTGGACGCGTTTTGACAATCCCGAATTTCATCGTGCAACTCAAGAAGCTTACTAATTTAAGGTCATGATCAAATGAAAAACATTTCATATTTTTGCCGTCAAATATTTTTCTTTGCATTTCTAAGCTGCATTGTTTTTCCAGCGCATTCTTTTGCCGAGGACGATGCCTCGAAATCTCCCGCACCTACAACTCAGCCTGTTCAGAAGTCTGAACCGGAAAAAAAATTAGAGCCGCAAAAGAATCTCCACGTTCTCCGTATTGATGTTCGTGGAAATCAAGTGGTAAACACAAACACTATTTTGGGCAATATGAAAACGCAGAAAGGCACCGAGCTGAGTCAACGTTCTATTAATGAAGATATCAAAAGGCTGTATGGGACGAGCCTATTTCAAGACATTCGGATTGACGTTGAGGAAGTAGCTGACGGAGTGAATCTGGTTGTGGTGGTCGAGGAAAAACCGATTGTGCGGCACATTGTGATTGGCGGAAATAAAGTTTTTAAAGAACAAGATTTGCGCAAAGACTTAGGGCTTGTGGAAGGCCAGGTGCTTGATGAATTTTTGGTGAAGCAGGGAGTTAACAAGATTAAAGAACGTTACGCCGGAAAGGGATTTCGGTTTGTACGGGTTCAGTACCATGTGGACATGGACCGCGCATCAAAAGAAGCAACAGTCAATATTACCGTTGAAGAAGGCGCTAAGTACCGGGTGGCTCGAGTGGAATTTGAAGGAGTTAAGTCGATTCAAGTGAGGCAACTCAAAAAGCTAATGCGGACACGGCCGCGGAATCTGTTTTTATTTAGATTGGGAACATTTCGGGATGACAAATTTCAGGATGATGTAGACCGCATCTCAGGGTATTACCAGTGGCAGGGATTTCTTGACTCGCATGTTTCAAGCGACTTCAAATATGATGACCGAACCAGCCGAATGACGATTCAGATTAAAGTCGAAGAAGGGCGCCAGTACCACGCTGGAACGGTTGACATCAAAGGAGTTCAGGTGCTTCCTGAAAATGAGGTGTGGCAGCTCATCAAAATGCTTCCCGGAGATGTTTACTCGCAGCAAAATCTTGCCGAGGAAGTGCAAGCCATCCGAGATTTTTACCAAAATTTTGGTTACATGGGAGTAGAGATTCTTCCAGATGCGCAAGTCGATAACAAGACAGCTAAAGTGAATGTAGTTTACCAAATTAAAGAGGGAGATTTGTTTTTTGTCGACAAGGTTAAAGTTCGCGGGAACACAAAAACCAAGGACATTGTGATTCGCCGGGAACTGCGCATCTGGCCCGGAGACAAGTTTGATGGTGAATCACTAAAGCGTTCCAAGCAGCGGCTTGAGAACCTCGGTATTTTTGAAAATGTTTCTTATGAGACAGAACCAGGAACTGGGTCAAATCGAAAAGACATCGTGTTTCGAGTGAAGGAAAAACGGACAGGGGAACTTTCTTTTGGCGCTGGATTTAGTTCCATCGACCAGTTCATTGGTTTTGCAGAAATTGGCCAGCATAATTTTGATTTATTCAATTGGCCTCGTTTCACAGGCGCGGGACAAAGCATTGCTTTGCGCGGGCGATGGGGGACGATTTCGAGGAATTTTGAATTGAGTTTCCTTGAGCCGTACCTATTCAACAAACCCATTTCATTTGGTTTGGACATCTATGACGTTCGTAGAGAAAACCGGAACGTAGACTTTAAAGAAGAGCGGTTGGGATTTGGCACCACGTTTTCAAAGGCATTCACAGATTTTTTTAAGGCAGGCACCGGGTACAAACTCGAGCGAGTCAATCTGTTTGACATTGACAGTGATGCACCAAGCGACGTTCTTCTTTTCGGCGGGAAGAGCTGGCTTAGCCGGCTCAAGCTATTCACAACTTATGACACGCGCGACAGCGTTATTTACCCAACAAAAGGTTGGCAGGCAGGTCTTTCGGGTGAATTAATCGGTACCTTCTTGGGTGGCAGCGAAGACTATTACATTCTTCAGGGAAATTATTCAAAGTATTGGGGATTTAAGGAAGGGAAACATGTGATTGAATGGCGCAACCGGATTGGTTTTTCAGATGAACTGGGCAGCGACAGGGTGCCGGTGTTCGACCGGTTCTTTGCCGGCGGTTTTGGAACTGTCAGAGGATTTAACTTTAGGCGCGTGGGGCCAATTGAAAATAGTAGCGCAGTTGGCGGCAACAGCATGTTGCTTGTAAATCTTGAATACACGTTCGCTTTTCCGTACCTTGAAATGATTAAAGGCGCTGCTTTTGTAGACGTGGGTGACATTGAACGAAATTCATACAATTTCAAGTTTAGCGACTTACGCGTGAGTGTGGGGCCAGGTTTGAAAGTGAACACACCCATTGGTCCAGTAGCTTTTTATTATGGTTTGCCGGTTGCCAACCGTGACACAGAAGATCGGAACGGGCGCTTTGAGTTTAGCCTGAGCCGTGGATTCTAAATTAAAACAAACTAAAAGAATAATTTGAACAGTACAATCTGTTAACCAAGAGGGAATAATGAATAAGAATAAAAGAATGTTTCAAACTGGATTGCTTATGAGCAGTTTAATTAGTTTAGTTGCTTTGCCATCCGTTCTTTATGCAGCCAAAGGTGAGATGGCAGTCGTCAATGTCAGCAAGATTTTTGATGAGTATGAGAAGACAAAAGAATTTGACCACCAGTTTCAAGCTGAGGGTCGCGCCAAACAAGAAGAGCGCGATGCAATTATTCATGAAATTAGGCGGCTTAAAGATGAACAAAGTCTTCTCTCTGATGACCAAAAGAAAAAAAAGCAGGAGCAAATTGATCAAAAGTTAAAGGAACTCGACAGTTTTGATCTTGAACTCAAGCGTCTGATTGAGCGGAAACGCAATGAAGCCATTCGTGATGTGTTTAAAGATATTGAGGGAAATATTGGGCGATTTGGAGAGCGGAAAGGATTTCAGATGATTTTAAATGACAGGGCTGTGCTTTACCGGGGCGCTGCGGTTGACGCTACTCAAGAAGTCTTGAATGAGTTAAATGACAGCTACCACAGGGTAAAGAAAAAGGTTTAGTGTCTGTTACATCCAATCATTACGAATTTTATTTTTTAATTGTCTTGTAGCCGCAAGTTGCTTAAATGCAGGCGCAAGAAGAGGAGTGCAGAAAAGTTTCATGAGCATGGAATTTGAAAGAACCATTCAAGCGCCAATTGAGTTACAGGGCAGAGGACTTCATACTGGAGAAAAAGTAGACCTTTCAATTCGACCTGCTGAATCCGGCAGCGGTATCACATTTCTCAGCACGTATGGTGCAGAGCCCGTCAAAATTCCCGCAACAGCTGACCATTTGATTGTCACTGAAGGCAGACAGACTTCTTTAGGCATGGGTACGGTTCGGATTCGAACAATCGAGCACTTGCTTGCTAGTTTTCATGGGCTCGGTGTGGATAATGCGACAGTTGAAATTAATGGGTCTGAGGTACCTGGGTTTGATGGCAGCGCTCAGGAGTTTGTCCGTCGGATTCTAGAAGTTGGTTTCGAAATTCAAAATAAAAAGCGTGAATATTTGATTATTGAGGAACCGATTTTTATTGATGAGGGTGGCCAGTCACTCGTTGTTTTGCCTTATTCGCAAGGACTGAAGCTTTCTTACTCACTGAGTTACCAGCACCAGGATCTTCGCGACCAATTTTTTAGTTCTGTTGTGACGCCTGAAGTTTTTGAGCGTGAGCTTGCGCCCGCCCGCACGTTTTGTCTGAAGGAGGAAGCACTTCTGCTCAAGTCTCAAGGGTATGGCCAGGGGGCAGACCTGAGCAATACGCTTGTGTTTGAGAATGACGAACCTTTAAACAATACGCTCCGATTTGGCAATGAAGCGTGCCGTCATAAAACCATGGATCTTTTAGGTGATTTGTATTTAGCGGGAAAACCGTTGCGGGGTCACGTCATTGCTTGCCGGAGTGGTCATCGCCAAAATATGAAACTTGCAGCTGTGCTGCGTTCAACTTTAACTAAGGAGAAAAAAACCGTGATGAGTCCACTTCCTTCGCATGGTCCGAAGCGTGTCCTTGATGTCAACGACATTCAAAAAATTCTCCCTCACCGATACCCATTTCTTTTGGTTGACCGGATTGTCGAGCTTGAGCCGGGCAAGCGTGCTTTGGGGATTAAAAATGTAACCATTAATGAATATTTTTTTCAAGGTCATTTTCCAGGTCATCCGGTCATGCCGGGGGTTCTGATTGTTGAAGCGCTGGCCCAAGTGGGTGGAGTTCTGCTTTTGAGTCAGCCGGAAAACAAGGGAAAAATTGCTTACTTCATGACGATTGACGGAGTGAAATTCAGACGGCCCGTGCATCCGGGAGACCAGTTGAGACTTGAAGCTGAAATGCTGAGAACGCGTTCTAAAACGGGTCAAT